>JBDTYM010000004.1:0-83628 GCA_040005635.1 Dokdonella sp.
GCTCGGCGCCGAACGCGAAACACTCGAAGCCGACCTCAATCGCCTGCTGATCCCGCAGGATCCACGCGACGAGGGCAATCTGTTCCTCGAAATCCGCGCGGGCACCGGCGGCGACGAAGCGGCCCTTTTCGCCGGCGACCTCATGCGCATGTATCTGCGCTATGCCGAACGGCGCCGCTGGAACGTGGAAATCCTCTCCGCCAGCGACGGCGAGCATGGCGGCTACAAGGAAGTCATCGCACGCGTCGAAGGCCATGCCGCGTTTTCGCGGCTGAAGTACGAGTCCGGCACGCATCGCGTGCAGCGCGTGCCGGCGACCGAGGCGCAGGGGCGCATCCACACTTCGGCGGCGACGGTGGCGATCCTGCCCGAGCTCGACGAAATCGACGAGATCGAGATCAAGGATGCCGACCTCAAAACCGATACGTTCCGCGCATCCGGCGCGGGCGGCCAGCACGTCAACAAGACCGATTCGGCGATCCGCATCACGCATCTGCCGAGCGGTATCGTCGTCGAATGCCAGGACGAGCGCAGCCAGCACAAGAACCGCGCCCGTGCGCTCTCGTTGCTGAAAGCGAAGCTGCTCGATGCGGAACGCAGCAAGCAGAACGCCGCGCAGGCCGAGTCGCGCAAGCTGCAGGTCGGCTCCGGCGATCGCAGCCAGCGCATCCGCACCTACAACTTCCCGCAGGGTCGCGTGACCGATCACCGCATCAATCTGACCTTGTACCGCCTGCCGGAGATCATCGCCGGCGATCTCGACGAGCTGATCGACACGCTGACGCGCGAGGATCAGGCCGATCAGCTGCAGCAGCTGACAGGAAATTCCTGATACTTCAGAGCGTGCGTCCGATCACGTCCGACTCCAGCCTGGCGGCGGGATCGAGCGCGAACATGCCTTCGCCCGTGCCGCTCGCATTTCCGGGCAGCTTCCAGTTGCAGTCGACTTCCGGCACACCGGGCGCCGCGATGCGGAAGCAGACCGGCACCAGCGCCGTGCTGCTCCTCGAATGCCCGCCGACGATTTCCGGTTCGAACGTCCACGTCTTCACCGCGTTGGTCGCCGAACGCACGAAGGCGGCGTCGGCCTGCGGTGCTTGCGCGAACGGCTCGACGTCCTTGACCCTGCCGGCTTCGTCATAGCCGACTTTCAGCACATCCAGGCCCTGACGCCTGCCGGCTGCGGCGTTCTCCGGGCACTTCGGCGCGGTCTGGCGGGCATAGCCGCCGCCCGTCGAGGCGCCGGCAAGGCTCACGCGATAGTTGCCATCCGCTTGCGCGTCGATCCTGAGCGAGAGATGCAGCTTCGACTCGGTCGCCGCGGGCACGCCATCGACCTTGCCGGGGCTGATCTTCCAACTGCGGATGTCCTTCTCCAGACGTTCGTGCAGCATCTTCAGATGTGTATCGTCGGTCGCCAGGTGAGTGATGCGGCCGGCGGCGTCGACGCCGAGGTTCCAGGTCATGTCGACGAACACCGGCGATGATCCCGCCGGTGAGGGTGCCGCGCCGGATACCGAGAGCACGCCTGCGAAGACCATCGCGGCAAGGGTGGTGCATGCGATGCGACGACTCATGGAGACCTCCTTCCTTGAAGCGGCAAGTATCGGCTCGCCGCCCGGCTGCAGACAATGGCTGACGCGCGTTGTGGCAGATTTTTACGTCGTCGGTTAGCGTCTCGCCATGAATGACAAGAACGCGAGCGAGCTCGACGCGGCGCTGACGCAGATCGCGAATCTGCTCGGCAGTGGACGCTTCGCCGAAGCAGCCGCGCAGGCGTCCGACCTGCGCCAGCGATTCCCGGCGCAGGCGGAAGTGGTGCGCCTGCATGCGATTGCATTGCTGCAGCTCGGTCGGATCGGCCAAGCGCACGAAGCGCTCGAGCAGGCACTCCGGCTGGCGCCGCAATCGATCGAAGTACTGTGCAACCTCGGCAGCGTACTGCTGGCGACGGGCGATGCGAACGCCGCAGTGGAGACGCTGCAATGCGCCTTCGTCCTCGCGCCTGCGAATCCGTCCGTAATCAACGGCCTCGGCAATGCACGTCGCGCCGCGGGCGATCTCAGCGGCGCGCGCGACGCTTACCTCGCCGCTACCCACGCAGCGTCCGACCACGTCGGCGCCTGGTTCAATCTCGCCGCAGCGCATCTCGCGCTCGGCGAGAACGCGTTGGCCGAGCGCGATGCGCGGCAGGCGCTGACGCTGGCGCCGGCGCATCCGGAAGGACTGCTGCTGCTCGGTCACGTGCTCGCCGTGCAGGGACAGTTTGCCGCCGCGCAGACCGCCTACGCCGCGGGCGCCCGCAGTGCGCCGGACGACGCACGCTTTCCCTATCAGGTCGGCTTGATGGCCGAAGAGCAGAAGCATCTGGCCGCAGCCGCCGACGCGCACGCACGCGCGCTGGCGCTCGATCCGAACCTGCATCACGCACTCGGCCAGCTTGTGTTCCTGCGGCGCCAATTGTGCGACTGGCGCGATCTCGATGCTTTGTCGGCCGATCTGCGTGCGCGCGTCGCAGCAGGCGCGGCCGGCATCGCTCCGTTCGCATTCCTGTCCGAACCAGCGGGCGCTGGCGAGCAGCTGCACTGCGCGCGAACCGCTGCGGCGACGATCGCGGCGAAGGCGGCGCCTCTACGCCGGCACCTTGCCCTCGCGCCGCGCAAGCAGGATACAGACGTGGGCTTGCGCGTCGGCTTCGTCTCCAACGGTTTCGGCAATCACCCGACCGGCTTGCTGATCGTCGCGATGATCGAAGCGCTCGGCGAACACGCGATCCAGACGCATCTGTTCGCGACCACGGCCGATGATGGCAGCGAGATCCGCCGCCGTCTGCGCACAGCCGCGCATCGTCTGCACGAGGTAGCCGATCTCGGCGCGACGGCGCTCGCCGAGCGCATTCATGCCGATGCGATCGAGATCCTGGTCGATCTGCGCGGCTATGGCGGCGGCAGTGTCGCCGATACGCTGGCGCTGCGACCGGCACCGCTGCAGGTCGGCTGGCTCGCCTATCCGGGCACCTCGGGCTCGCCCTGGCTCGACTATGCGATCGCCGATCGCATCGTGTTGCCGGATGCGCTGCGCGCGCAGTTCTCCGAACAGGTCGTCTGGCTGCCGCGCTGTTTCCAGCCATCCGATCCCACTCGCACCGTGGGCGACCCCCCATCGCGCAGCGCCTGTGGCTTGCCGCAGAGCGCGGTCGTGTATGCCTGTTTCAACAACAGCTACAAGATCAATCCGGCCAGCTTCGAGCGCCTGCTGGCCGTGCTGCGCGGCGTGCCCGATGCCGTGCTGTGGCTGCTTTCAGGTCCCGAAGGCGCCGACCAGCGCTTGCGCGTCGAGGCGCAGCGGCGCGGCATCGACGCGGCGAGACTCGTATTCATGTCGAAGCTGCCACATTCCGACTACCTGACACGCTATCGGCACGCCGATCTGTTTCTCGACACGGCACCGTACAACGCGCATACGACCGCATCGGATGCGATCTGGGCCGGCTGCCCGGTGCTGACCGTCGCCGGCGAGACATTCGCCGCGCGTGTCGCGGCGAGCTTGAACCACCACCTCGGCCTGGCGCGCCTGAACGCGGCGGACGACGCCGGTTTCATCGAGATCGCGATTCGGCTGGGTCGCGATGCGGACGCACGCACGGCGTTGCGCACCGAACTCGCCGAACGCCGAAGCAGCAGCGGCCTGTTCGACATGCGCGCTTTCGCCGCGGATTTCGCCGCCGTGCTGCACGAGATGTCGCGCCGTCATCGCGCCGGTCTGGCGCCGGCGGCATTCGGTTGAGCTTCCCGCCGCGATCACACCGCGCTAGGCTGATGCAATGACCGCACAAACCGATTTCATCCCACTCGACATCTGCGTGCTGACCGTTTCCGACACGCGCACCGCCGACACCGATACGTCCGGCGACTACCTCGTCCTGTCGCTCGGGCAGGCCGGTCATCGCCTGCATGAGCGTCGCATCGTCAAGGACAATCGCTACCTGATGCGCGCGATCGTCGCCGGCTGGATCGCCGATGAAGGCGTGCATGGCGTCATCGTGACAGGCGGCACCGGATTCACCGGCCGCGACTCGACGCCGGAGGCGATCCTGCCTCTGCTCGACAAGGAAATGCCGGGCTTCGGCGAAACGTTCCGCGCCGTCAGCTTCGAGGAGATCGGCACCTCGACGATGCAGTCGCGCGCATTTGCCGGCTTGTCGAACAACACCTTCGTGTTCTGCCTGCCCGGTTCGACCTCGGCCTGCCGCACGGCTTGGGAAAAACTGATTCGTTCGCAGCTGGACGCGACGACAAGACCGTGCAACCTGGCCACGCTGATGCCGCGCCTGCGCGAAATCTGATCGAACCTGTCAGCGGCTGCTCACCTCGGAGACTGTGACGTGAAAGAACGCGAACCGCTGAAGAAGAAACAGTACGCTCAGGCGCTGGAAGATCTCTACAAGGACCTCGTCGATCTGCAGCGCTGGATCATGTCGACCGGCAAGCGTGTCGTCGTGGTGCTCGAAGGCCGCGACGCGGCCGGCAAGGGCGGCGTGATCAAGGCGATCAGCGAACCTCTCAATTCGCGCTACGCGCGCATCGTCGCGCTGCCGAAGCCGAGCGAGCGTGAAAGTACGCAATGGTATTTCCAGCGCTACGTCGAACATCTGCCTGCTGCCGGTGAACTCGTGCTGTTCGATCGCAGCTGGTACAACCGCGCCGGCGTCGAGCACGTGATGGGTTTCTGCAGCGAAGTACAGTACCGCCGCTTCATGGCGGACTGTCCGGCGTTCGAGAAGCTGATCACCGACGACGGCCTGATCCTGCTGAAGTATTGGCTCGCGGTCGACCAGGAAAACCAGGACCAGCGCTTCCGCGAGCGGGCGACCGACCCGCTCAAGCGCTGGAAGATCTCGCCCGTCGACCTCAAGGCGCGCGAGCAGTACGCCGCCTACGGCAAGGCACGCGATACGATGCTGAAGGCCACGCACGCCGAGTGGGCGCCCTGGTTCGTGGCGGACTTCAACGACCAGAAGCGCGGTCGCCTGAATCTGATTTCGCACCTGCTTGCACGTCTGCCCGAGCGCGCGCCACCGGACAAACCGCTGAAGCTCGCCAAGCTCAAGGGCAAACTGGGTAGCGAGCATGTGGCGGACAACAGCCTGTGGATTCCCGAGCGGAACTGACCGAGGTTGCCGATGCGGCCAGCCGCGTGCGGTCTGTAGCCGCCATGAGTGTCGACGGCGTCACAGATGAACGGAACATGGCGCCGATTTCACGCCACGTTTACCTCGCGAGCCGGATTCTCCAGTCGCTCCGCGACGCGTCGGTGCCGGGCATCCACACGCGGCTCGGAGTGCATAATTCTATGCCGATGCATTAATTCGCAAGCTGCCGCCGTGTGCGCAAATCGCTGGCGGCGAAGGGCGCGCCCGCCGAGTGGCCGCACGAGATGAATCTGCTACCTCTGCTCCATGTCTTCGTCGCGAGTACGCTGCTTCTCCTCGCCGGTTGGCTGGTGCAGCGACGCACGCACAACGCCGGCCTCGCAGACTTGCTGTGGGCTGCCTGCATCGCCGGCAGCGCGCTCTATTACGGCGTGGTCGCCGGCGGATCGCTGGTTTCGCAAATGCTGGTCACCGTGATGGGCGGCATCTGGGGCTTTCGCCTGATCATGCATCGGCTGCGGCGCATGCTGAACGAGCGCGAAGATCCTCGCCTACGCCACCAGCGCCAACGCTGGAACGGTGACCAGCGTCGCTTCCTGCTGATGTTCGCCGGGCGCGCCTTCTCGGCCACTCTGTTCTCTGTACCGCTGTATGTGGCAGCAGCCAACCCCGCCACCGAAGCGAGGCCGTGGACCCTGCTTGCCGCCGTCGTCTATCTGGTCGGTCTTTCGGGCGAAGCGTACGCAGACATGCAACTCGCCGCCTTCCGCACCAAGCCCAAGCACCTCGGCCATACCTGTCGCGAGGGTCTGTGGCGCTATTCGCGCCATCCAAACTACGCGTTCGGCTGCCTGCACTGGTTCAGCTACGTATTTCTCGCAATCGGAATGCCGTGGCCGCTATGGGCGTTGACTCTGATCGGGCCGCTGCTGACGATGCTCGGCTGGATCAATGCGATCCCGACGGCAGAAGCTCAGGCGATCCGCACGCGCGGCGATGACTATCGCGCCTACCAGCGCGCGACCAGCGTGCTGCTGCCATGGTTCCCACGAGGCTGGCCGAAAGATCGGCCCGACGCATCCGCCTGGCACACGCCGCTCGCGGTCACGCGCGTGTGGACACCGGTGACTCCACGCCGTACACCGGCCCCGGCGTATCGATTGTCCGCCGACATGGCGCCACTGCCGAAAGCCAGCGATTCCGGCACGCGCTCGTGACGCGGATGCGGCTCAGGGGCGCCGTGCGAGTTCCGGATTTTCCTTGCTGACCGGCATCAGATCGCTCTTCGAGACACCGAGCCAGTACAGGATCGGATTGGCGAAGAAGATCGACGACAGCGTGCCGATCACGATGCCGACCAGCATCGTCAGGCCGAAGCCGTGCACGGCGGGGCCACCGACGAAATACAGGGCGAACATCGACAACGAGGTCGTCAGCGACGTCATGATCGTGCGCGACAAGGTCTGGTTGATCGCCTTGTTGAGGATCGAATAAGGCTCGGCCTTGCGCGTCAGGCGGAACAGTTCGCGGACGCGGTCGAATACGACGACCTTGTCGTTGATCGAGTAGCCGATCACCGCGAGTACGGCGGCCAACACGGTCAGGTCGAACTCCATCTGCATCAGCGCGAAGAAGCCGAGCGTCAGGATGGTGTCGTGAATTTCGCTGGCGATCGCGGCGATCGCGAAGCGCTTTTCGAAGCGGATGCCGATGTAGATCATGATGCCGAGCATCACGAACACCGCCGCCACGATACCGTCGCTCTTCAGCTCGGCACCGACCTGTGGGCCGACGAAATCATGCCGCTTGGAACTCACGTCGGGGCGCTTGGCCTTCAGCGCCGTGATGACATCGGCCGCGATCTTGTCGCCGTTCTTCTGGTCGGCCGGCGTCTGCAGGCGGATCGAGACGTTGCGTGTACCGCCGAGGCTCTGCACCTGTGCGTTGTGGAAACCGCCGGTTTCGAGCGCCGCGCGCACCTGGTCGACTTCGACCGGCTGCTCGTACGCCGCTTCGACCAGCACGCCGCCGGTGAAGTCGAGCGCATAGTTGAGTCCGCGCGTGAGGATCAGGCCGATCGACAGCACCATCAGCACGATCGAGATCGCGACGCTGACCTTGCGCCAGCCGAGGAAGTCGATATTGCTGTTCGGATTGAAGAGTTCCATGGATGGATTCCGTCAGGCGGCGGAGCCGCGCGTGTAACCGCTGCCGATCGACAAGCCCTTCAGCTTGCGGCGGCCGTGCACGAGGTTGGTGATCGCATGCGTGACCGTCACCGAGGTGAACATCGAGGTCAGGATGCCGATGAACAGGGTCACGCCGAAACCGCGAATCGCACCGGAGCCGAGCGTCATCAGCGCGAGCGCGGCGAGCAGATGGGTCACGTTGGCATCGAGAATCGTTGCGAACGCCTTGTCGTAGCCGGCGCGGATCGAGGCCAGCGGCGTCGAACCGTTGCGCAGTTCCTCGCGGATGCGCTCGCAGATCAGCACGTTGGCGTCGATCGCCATGCCGAGCGTCAGCACGATACCGGCAATGCCGGGCATGGTCAGGGTCACGCCGATCGCCGACATCACGGCGAGCAGCAGGACCAGATTGAAGAACAGCGCGACGTCCGCAATCAGGCCGAACACCCAGTAGTAGAACGCCATGAACACGAGCACGGCGGCGAGACCGAGCGCGACGGCCTTGACGCCCTTGAGGATGTTGTCGTTGCCGAGGCTCGGACCGATCACGCGTTCCTCGACGATGTCGGTCGGGGCGGCGAGCGAGCCGGAGCGCAGCAGCAGGGCGAGATCGGAGGCTTCCTTGTTGCTGGCGAGGCCGGTGGTCGAAAAGCGGTTCGAGAACACGCCGCGGATGTTGGCGAGATTGATGACTTCCTCGGTGATCTTCGAGCTGCGCACTTCCTTGCCGTCGATCACCTTCACTTCGGGCGTGCGCTCGATGTAGAGCACCGCCATCGGCTTGCCGACGTTCTGCGAGGTGAAGTCCAGCATCTTCTTGCCGCCGGCCGAATTCAGCGACACCGACACGGCCGGCGTGCCGCTTTGCGGATCCGGTGCGCTCGACGCGTCGACCATCTCGTCGCCGCTGACGATGACCTTCTTCTTCAGCAGCACCGGTACCGGCTTGCCGTCGACGCCGCGTTCGCGGCGGTAGTACAACTTGTCGTCCGGCGGCACCACGCCGCTCTTGACGACCTCGAACACGTTCGCGCTCTCGTCGACCGCGTGATATTCCAGCGTCGCCTGCACGCCAAGGATCTTCTTCGCCTCGGCGGTGTCCTGCACGCCGGGCAATTCCACCGCGATGCGCGAGTCGCCCTGCTGCTGGATCAACGGCTCGGCGACACCGAGCGCGTTGATGCGGTTGCTCAGCGTGGCTTGGTTCTGGCGGATCGTGTTGAGCGCAATCTCGCGGATCTTGTCCGGCTTGACGCTGCCATTGAGTGTGTAGGCTTCGCCGACCTGGGCACCGTTCGCGATCGTGACGTCCGGCACCTTGGCCTGGATCGCGGTGAGCGCGGCATCGCGATCTTCGGCGCTGCGCAGCTGCACCACGATGCCCTGCGGTCCGCGGCCGACCGACTGGTAACGGATGTTCTTCTCGCGCAGCGTCGTGCGGATGTCGTCGCTGTAGCGCGTCAGCTGCTTCTCCAACACATCCTTGTCGTCGACTTCCATCAGGAAGTGCACGCCACCCTGCAGGTCGAGCCCCTTCGGCATTTCCTTGGCGCCGATCGCACGCATCCAGCGCGGCACCGTCGAGGCCAGATTCTGCGCCACCGTGTACTGGTCGCCGAGCGTGCTCTTCAGCGTCTCGGCCGCCTTCGCCTGCACCTCGTTCTCACCAACCGGCAGGCGCACGAGCAGGTGGTCGCCGCTGAGATCGATGCTCTGGAAGCCGATCTTGTCTTTCTCCAGCACACCCTGCACCTGCTCTTTCAACGCCTGGTCGACGGTCGCGCCACGGTTGGCGACGATCTGCACGGCCGGCTGCTGCACGAACAGGTTCGGTACGCCGTACAGCACGCCGAGCAGCAGCACGACAACCACGATCGCGTATTTCCAGCGGGGAAAATCGTTCATCTTGTAATCCGGGTCGACGCCGCGAACCCCTCGTCCGCAGCGGAAGAAACGCAGGAAGCGATCAGGCGGCCTTGAGCGTGCCCTTCGGCAACACGGCGGAAATCGCCTGCTTCTGCAGCTTGACGCTCACGTTCGGCGCGATTTCGAGCACGACGAACTGGTCGGCGATGTCCTCGATGCGGCCGAGCAGGCCGCCATTGGTGAGCACCTCGTCGCCCTTCGCCAGCGCGGCGATCATCGTTCGGGCTTCCTTGGCGCGCTTCATCTGCGGGCGGATCAGCATGAAATAGAAGATGCCGAACAGGACGACCAGCGGCAGGAACGAGATCAGCGGATTCGGCGCTGCGCCTGGGGCAGCCGCCTGCGCGTAAGCATTGGCGATGAAAAAATCCATGGTTTCTCCAGCGTATACGGCGGCCGGCGCGAACGTCGGGCCGGTCGAAAAGGTCGCGGATTATGCCATACGCCCGCCCGCATCGCCCTCCTCTTCGTTTTCGGCGGTCGGCTGCGCAGCGCGCTGCACGTAAAACTCCGCGACGAAGGCGTCCAGACAACCGCCCGCGATCGCCTCGCGCAGACCGCGCATGAGTTCCTGGTAGTAGTGCAGATTGTGGATCGTCGCCAATTGCGGCCCGAGCATCTCGCCACAACGGTCCAGGTGGCGCAGGTAGGCGCGGCTGAAGCCGGAGCGACAGGTGTAGCAGGTGCACGATTCGTCGAGCGGACGCGTATCGCGCTCGTACTTCGCATTGCGGATGCGCAGCACGCCATGGCGCGTGAACAGATGCGCATTGCGCGCATTGCGGGTCGGCATCACGCAGTCGAACATGTCGATGCCGCGGCGTACCGCCTCGACGATATCCTCGGGACGCCCGACGCCCATCAGGTAACGTGGTCGATCGCGCGGCAGCAAGGGCTCGACCGATTCCAGCGTCGCATTGCGTTCGTGTTCCGGCTCGCCGACCGCAAGGCCGCCAATGGCGTAGCCGTCGAAGCCCATCTCGATCAACGCGTCGGCCGAGCGTTTGCGCAAGTCGGGATAGACACCACCCTGCACGATGCCGAACAACGCATTCGGATTGGCGCGCTCGTCGAACGCGCGGCGCGAACGCGCGGCCCAGCGCAGCGAAAGCTCCATCGAATCACGCGCCTGCTGCGGCGTCGCCGGGTACGGCGTGCATTCGTCGAAAATCATCGCGATATCGGAATCGAGCCCCTGCTGGATGCGCATCGACTCTTCCGGACTCAGAAACACCTTCGAGCCGTCGACCGGCGAAGCGAACGTGACGCCCTCCTCGGTGATCTTGCGCTTGTGCGCAAGGCTGAACACCTGGAAGCCGCCAGAATCGGTCAGGATGGGTTTGCTCCAGCCGATGAAGCGATGCAGGCCGCCGAACTCGCCGATCACGTCGAGGCCGGGGCGCAGGAACAGGTGAAACGTGTTGCCGAGGATGATCTCGGCGCCGACGTCGACGAGGTCGCGCGGCGTCATCGCCTTGACCGAACCATAGGTGCCGACCGGCATGAACGCCGGCGTCTCGATGGTGCCGCGCGGAAACGAGAGGCGGCCGCGGCGCGCGCGCTGGTCGGTGGCGAGGAGTTGGAAGTGCATTGCGAGGGAATGGGAAATGGGGAAGGGGAGTGGCGCAGACTCAGCTCATGTCGTTTGGGCGAACGCCGAGAGGATGAGGAAGCTGGTCGTCACCTCGGTTCGTGCGCCTGAGGCCAGATCAGCATGGCATCGCCGTACGAGAAAAACCGATAGCGCTGTTCCACCGCATGCCGATAAGCGTCGAGGATCAGCTCGCGCCCGGCGAACGCGGACACCAACATCAGCAAGGTCGATTCCGGCAGATGGAAGTTCGTAATCAACGCATCGACACTCGTGATGCGATAGCCCGGAAAGATGAAGATCTGCGTCTCGCCGGCGAACGGCTGCAACACGCCGCCACGCAGCGACGATTCAAGCGAGCGTACGACGGTCGTACCGACCGCGATCACGCGACCGCCGTTCGCGCGCGTGCGACGGATCTTCTCGACGAGCTCGGCACCGACATTCAACCATTCGCGATGCATCGCGTGATCTTCGAGCCGCTCGGCGCGCACCGGCTGAAACGTGCCGGCGCCGACGTGCAGGGTCACATAGCCGCAATCCACGCCGCGTTCGCGCAGTGCGCGCAGCAGCGCTTCGTCGAAATGCAGGCCGGCCGTCGGCGCCGCAACCGCGCCGGATTCGCGCGCGAACACGGTCTGATAACGCTCGTTGTCGGCGGCATCCACATCGCGCGCGATGTAGGGCGGCAACGGCATGCGACCGAGTCGCAACAACAGTTTTTCCAGCGCTTCGGTCGCCTCGAAACGCAGCAGAAAGAACTCGCCCTCGCGGCCGAGCACGGTCACCTCGCTGCCGTCCTGCAGAATGATGCGTCCGCCGATTTTCGGCTTCTTGCTGACGCCGAGCTGCGCGCGCGCTTCGTGCGCGCCGGTCACGCGTTCGATCAGGATCTCGACCGCGCCGCCGCTCTGCTTGCGCCCGAACAATCTTGCCGGCAGCACGCGCGTGTCATTGAACACCAGCAAGTCGCCTTTGCGCAGCAGCGAAGTGAGGTCACCGAAGCGGCGATCCTCGAACTGCCGCGCCAGCGCATCGACGATCAGCAGTCGGCTCGCCGAACGCTGCGCCAGCGGCGTCTGCGCGATCAACTCTTGCGGCAGGTCGAAATGGAAATCGGACTTCTTCAAGCGGCAGCGGCAACACGAACGGGGCGCGCATTGTAGGCCAATGTGCCGCGCACCCTGCTCTTTCTTCAGTCAGCCGGTTGGCCGCAGTCTTCAACAGCCGCTGCGATCAGACATCTGCTGAGCACCCAGATGCTGCCGCGCAGCGCGGGTCAAAGCCATCCCTTCTGCCGCGCCAGGCGATACGCTTCGATGCGATTGCCGACACCGAGCTTGCCGATCGCCTCGGACAGATAGTTGCGCACGGTGCCGTGCGAAAGATGCAGGCGCTCGGCGATATCGCCGGCCGACAAACCTTCGCCAGCGAAGCGCAGTACCTGACGTTCGCGATCGTTCAATGGATCGGCTTCCGACCATGCCTCGAGCGCGAGTTGCGGATCGATCGCACGGCCACCGCGATGCACCGTGCGCAGCGCGTCGGCCAGCTGTTCGGCCGGCGCGTCCTTCAGCAGATAGCCGCCGACTCCGGCATCGAGCGCTCGACGCAGGAATCCGGCGCGCGCAAACGTCGTCACGATGACGACCTTGCACGGCAGCTCGTGGCGCTGCACACGCTGGGCGAGTTCGAGCCCGGTCAGGCCAGGCATCTCGATATCGGTCACGAGCAGGTCGGGCTTGAGCTGCTGCAGCAGGCGCCAGGCCTCTTCGCCATCGGCGGCGCTGCCGGCGACCTCGATGTCGGCGTCGAGGCCGAGCAGCGCCGACAGCGCGCCGCGCACCATCGCCTGGTCTTCGGCAAGCAGGACACGAATCACGGACCGGACCCCTGCTGCGGAAACGGCGGACGCCGTCGCGGCGAACTCTAGCAAGTAGATGCGCCGGCGAGTTGTCGCGCGCTTCGCCGCGGTCGCATCCCCACTCTTTCGGCCAGGCGGCCAATAAAGCATCGGCAGCGCGAAAGCATCCGACCGTCACGTACTGGCGGCGACATCATGGCAGCACGACGCCGAGCGGCACACCCGCTTCGTCGAAGGAGATTTTCGGAAGCGGCACGATCGCTTGCAGACGCGTGCCGCCGCCGCGCTCGGACTGGATGTCGAGCCGGCCGCCAAGCCCGCGCAGGCGCTCGCGCATGCCGGTCAGTCCATTGCCGGGCTCGATCGCGCCGCCGCGACCGTCGTCCTCGATCACGAGGCAGACCTGGCCATCGAGCGCTTTCAATTCGACGCGCGCATGTGCCGCATAGGCATGGCGCTGGATGTTCGTGACTGCCTCTCGCACGGTCAGCGCGAGCACGGTTTCGATGGTGGCTGGAAGCGCGATGTCACCGCGCCAGTAGTCGAGCCGCACATCAATCGACTCGAGCAGCAGCCTTGCCGAGGCCAGTTCGGCCGCAAGCCCGGCCGCGCGTATGCCGCTGACGGCTCGTCGCACCTGGCCGAGTGCGTCGCGCGCGACGCGTTCGACCTCGGCGATCTCGCGCCGCGCTGCCGGCGGATCGCGATCGAACAGTTTCGCCGCCAGCTCGGACTTCAGCGTGATCAGCGACAGCGTATGGCCGAGCAGGTCGTGCAGATCGCGGCCGATGCGCTCGCGCTCGGCGAGTCCGGCGAGACGACGTACTTCGTCATGACTGAGTTTCAGCTCGGCCTGCCGCAGGCGCTTCTCGCGATGGAAATGATTCGCTGCCGAGATGGCGATCGAGACGACGGCCGTAATGGCGACGGTCAGCGCGGCGTAACGCAACGGCAGTCCGAGCGCGAGCAACTCGACCGCGTACAACGCAAGACCGCCGGCGATCAGCAGGATCGTCGTACGCAACGCAATCCCTGCGAATGGCAGGAACACGGCGGCATAGATCAGATAGGTGTTCGCACTGGTATTGAACGGCGTCAGTGCGAAGCCGATCGCCGCGATCGCGGCGGCATGCGCGAGCAGTCTCCAGCCATGTTGGCGATAGGTGCGGAAGAACATCGGCAGGAACAGCGCGATGCTGAGCAGGGTCGCCGGCAACCACACGCGCAGCGGCTCGTCGGCCCAGTTCATGAACAGGAACAACAGATACAGCAGGCTCCACAGCGGCGTCCAACCCAG
This sequence comes from Dokdonella sp., assembly GCA_040005635.1. Lineage (GTDB taxonomy): Bacteria > Pseudomonadota > Gammaproteobacteria > Xanthomonadales > Rhodanobacteraceae > Dokdonella_A. The sequence goes on from JBDTYM010000004.1 coordinate 14,020, forward strand.
CTCGTCGGACCAAGGCGAGAAGCTCGCGCGAAGTCGCTTCAAGTGCGGCTGCAGATCGATCACGGCGTGTTCGCCCGAATGGCGGAAATATCGCGAAAATCATACGCTGGCGGCGGGCCCGGCGTCGCATGCAGCGTTGCCCAGGCGAGCAGCAACAGCCACGCCGCCAGCAGGATTGAACGCCAATAGAGAGTACGCATGAGGCCCTCGCCGTCGTCAGACGCTGCGCGCCAGCGCATGCCGCGCGACGGCGAAGCAGATTGTGGTGAACACGAACAGGAAGCCGAGATGAAACGCGATCGCCCCCTCGTAGTCGCGGCCGCTCGCCGCCAGCGCCAGTTGTGCAAGATGGAACGACGGCCACAACGGCGCCAGCCGATGCACGAAATCGGGCAGCATCGACAACGGCATCCAGAGGCCGGACAGGAAAGCCATCGGCAGGTAGACGACATTGACGATCGCCGGCGCCGCCGCTGCGCTGACGCGACTGCCGATCAGCAAGCCGAGCGCGCAAAACGGCAGCACGCCGAGCACTGCGACCAAGCCGAGCAACCACCACGCCGACGCGGCGAGCCGTACACCACCGAAACCGAGAGCGAGCGATGCCAGCAACAGATAGATGATCGTTGCGAACGACATCGCCATCACCATTTTCGCCACCAGATAAGCGCCAGCCGGCATCGGCAGGGCGCGTCTGAGCGTCAACCAGCCGCGTTCGCGATCCAGCGCTACCGACACACCAAATCCGAACAGCCCCGGCGCCATCACCCCGAAGATGCTGTAACTCGCGAACAGGTAGGACGCGGCAGCGCCGTTGCCGCGATTGAGCATCAGCGCGAACAGCACATAGAACAAGGGCGGAAACAGCAGGGTCGGCAGCGCGAACGACGGCGTGCGCAGCAGGCGCAGGAATTCGTGCTTGGCTTCGAGCCGATAGCAGCGCGGCAGCGAAACCCGCGGCCCTTCCAATAGCAGGGTATTCATCACGCAGCCTCGCGGGTGATTTCGACGAACGCATCGGCGAGGCCGGCACGTTGTACTTCGAGTTCGCTCAAGCCGGTGTCCTCGAACAGCAACTGGCGCACGACCGCCTCGGCGGCGTCGGTGACGATCTCGATGCGCTCGCCGTCACGGCAGACGCTGCGAACTTCGGACCATGCACCAATCGTTTCGGCAGCCAGCGCGGTGACGCAGCGGATACGACGCTGCGCGACGCGAGCGCGGATCTGGCGCACGCTGCCTTCGGCCACGACGCGACCTTGCGCGAGCACGACGACGCGATCGGCGAGTGCGTCGGCCTCCTCCAGATAGTGTGTGGTCAGCACGACCGCGCAGCCGGCCGCGACGAGCTGGCGAATCGTCTGCCACAGCGACGCGCGCGCTTCGATGTCGAGACCCACGGTCGGTTCGTCGAGGAACAGCAATTGCGGACGCCCGCAGATCGCCAGCGCGAACTGCACGCGGCGCTGCTGGCCACCGGAAAGCTGGCCGTAGCGGCGTTCGAGCAAACCATCGAGACCGGCCAGTTGCACGCATTCCGCGACGCTGCGCGGCTCGGGGTAGCTGCTGCGCGTCTGTGCGAGCAACTCGCCAACCTTCAAGGTCTCCGGCACGCCGGCACTCTGCAGCATCACGCCGATCTTGCGGCGCTCGGCGAGCGCATGCGGCGATCCGCCGAACAATCGCGCCTGACCACTATCCGGCTCGATCAGGCCGAGACACAGGCCGATCGCGGTGCTCTTGCCGGCACCATTCGGCCCCAGCAGGGCGAGCAGTTCGCCATGACGCACGGTGAGATCCACCCGATCCAGCGCATTGACCGGACCATAACGTTTGCAAACATGGGTCAGCGTGGCCGGATGCAAGGATGCAGATCGGGACATGAAACACTCTCCGGTAGTCATCTGGGGAGCGACTCTAGACGCACGCAGACAGCCGCCCCAGAGGGCGGCGTCAGCCATCGCGGGTGACGGATGTCACCCAGCCCGGCAAGCCGGCCCGGGGTACCGCCGCCCGGACCGCTGTGTTAAAATGGCGACTTGTCATTTTTTCCATTCCAATCAAGGATTAAAGCGGACGTGCCCGCCCCCTCCATGGGGCGGGCACGTGTCGTTTCCCGCGAGGCTCCGATGAATCCGATGCTGGCCAAACTGAAAGAGATGCGCGAGTTCGATGGCGAATTGCGCACGCGCGGCCTGGCCGACGAGGTGATCGAACGCTTCACCCAGCATGACAAGGCGCTGGTCGAGGCGATCGATGAGGGCTATGCGGCGCATCTCGCGCTGCGTTCGTGCATGCCGGAGTTCCTGCATCTGGACGAATCCGAGCAGATCACGCAGGCGCAAGCCGACTTCATCAATTTCTATCCCGAGGACGGCATCAATCCGTATGTCGCGCTGGCCGCGCACGGGCCGTGGCTGGTCACGCTGAAAGGTGCGGTGATCTACGACGCCGGCGGTTACGGCATGCTCGGTTTCGGTCATGCACCGAAGAATCTGCTGAAGATCATGGCGCGCCCGCAGGTGATGGCGAACGTGATGACGCCAAACCTGTCGCAGCTGAAATTCGGCAAGCTGCTCAAGCGCGAAATCGGTCAGACCCGCGGCGGCTGCCCGTATGCGAAGTTCATGTGCCTCAACTCCGGCTCGGAATCGGTCTCGCTGGCCGCGCGTATCGTCGACGTCAATGCGAAGCTGATGACCGATCCCGGCGCTCGCCATGCCGGCCGTGCGATCAAGCGCGTTGCGGTCAAGGGCGCATTCCATGGCCGTACTGAAAAGCCGGCATTGTTCTCCGATTCCTCGCGCCGACCGTACGAGCAGTATCTGGCCAGCTTCCGCAACGAGCACAGCCTGATCACGGTCGAGGCGTACAGCGTCGAGCAGCTCAAGCAGATCTTTGCCGACGCCGACAAGAACAATTGGTTCATCGAGGCGGTCTTCATCGAACCGGTAATGGGCGAAGGCGACCCCGGCCGCTCGGTCACGCCGGAGTTCTACGGCGCGGCACGCGAGCTGACCAAGGCGCATGGCAGCCTGCTGCTGATCGATTCGATCCAGGCCGGCATCCGCGCGCACGGCGTGCTGTCGATCGTCGACTACCCAGGCTTCGAAACGCTCGAAGCGCCCGACATGGAAACCTATTCGAAGGCGCTCAACGCTGGCCAGTATCCGCTGTCGGTGCTCGCAGTGACCGCGCGCACGGCCGAGCTCTACCGGAAGGGCATCTACGGCAACACGATGACGGCGAATCCGCGCGCACTCGACATCGGCTGCGCCGTGCTTGCGGCGCTGACGCCGGAGTTGCGCGAGAACATCCGCCTGCGTGGCAAGGAGTTCCTCGCCAAGCTCAACAAGCTCAAGGCCGAGTTGCCGAGCTTCATCACCAAGGTGCAGGGCACCGGCCTGCTGTTCTCGTGCGAGCTGGCGCCGGAATTCCGCTGCTACGGCGCGGACAGCACCGAAGAGTGGCTGCGCGAACAGGGGTACGGCGTGATCCATGGCGGTGCGAATTCGCTGCGCTTCACGCCGCATTTCTCGATCACGGCCGACGAAGCGGACCTGCTCGTCGAGGGCGTGCGCCGCGCATTGCTGGAAGGACCGCGCAAGAGCGGTGTCGTCCACGCCGCCGCAGCCTGAATCGCCAGGACAGTCCCGGCGCCCATTCACGGCGCGCCGGTCTACGCCGTTCAACTGCGATTCCCGCGGCAATTTCCTACGCGCGATCCGCCGAACTCGTCGGCTGAATCGCGCGCAACGCCTGCGTTGGAATCCCCTACCCGCCTCTCCCGTTTCGCAGTCGCAGGCGTAGACTGCGCCGCACCGATGCCAGGGCGGCAGCGGACACACACTTGGAGAGGAGTTTCGTCATGCAGTTGAAGACGACGTTTTCGTTGGCTCTGGCAGTTGCGCTGGCGTTCGGCTCAAGCGGTGCTTTCGCAGCGGATGCCAAACCGCTGACCGCGCAGCAGCAGAAAATGAAGGATTGCAATGCGGACGCAAAAACCAAGGCGCTCGCGGGCGCCGATCGCAAGGCATTCATGAAGACCTGCCTGAGCGGTTCCAGCGCGACGGCAGCCGCACCGGCAGCGAAGGAAACGCAGCAGGAAAAGATGAAGAGCTGCAATGCCGATGCCAAAACGAAGAAGCTGGCCGGCGACGCGCGCAAGACCTACATGAGCACGTGCCTCAGCGGCAGCGCCGCGCACTGATTCGCGACGTGAATCACGCAAGTTGAAACGGGCCCGCTTGCGGGCCCTTTTTTTCCAGCCGTTCCTTTCAGCTTTTCAGCGAAATCGATCGGTCGCTTCGATCAACTCGTGCGTGATGCCGGGCTCGAGTGCCGAATGGCCGGCATCGGCAACGATGCGCAAATCGGCTTCCGGCCATGCGCGATGCAGATCCCAGGCGCTGCGCGCCGGGCAGACCACGTCGTAACGCCCTTGCACGATCACAGCCGGAATCTGGCGCAGCCGGTACGCGTCGCGCAGCAACTGGTCATCCGCATCGAAGAAGCCGCCATTGACGAAGTAGTGGCACTCGATGCGCGCAAACGCGAGCGCAAATTCGTCCTCGCTGCTCGACGCGATATGCGCCGGATCCTGATACAGGAAGCTCGTCGCGCCTTCCCAGATCGACCATGCGCGCGCGGCGGCGACCCGCACGTCCGCATCCGTGCTGGTGAGGCGCCGGTGATACGCACTCATCAGATCGCCGTGCTCGGCTGGCGGGATCGGCTTCAGGTATTGCTCCCACGCATCCGGAAACAAGGCATCGCAGCCCTTCTGGTAAAACCATTCCAGTTCCCAGCGGCGCAGCATGAAGATGCCACGCAGCACCAACTCGCTGATGCGCTCGGCATGGGTTTGTGCATAGGCGAGTGCTAGCGTCGAACCCCAGGAACCACCGAACACCTGCCAGCGCTCGATGCCGAGCCGCTCGCGCAAGCGCTCGATGTCGGCGACCAGATGCCAGGTCGTGTTGTCAGTCAGCTCCGCATGCGGCGTCGAACGCCCACAGCCGCGCTGGTCGAACAGTACGATGCGGTAGTGCTGCGGATCGAAGAAGCGACGCGACTTCGCATTGCAGCCAGCGCCCGGGCCACCATGCAGGAAAACCACCGGCTTGCCGCGCGGATTGCCGCACTGTTCGTAGTAGATCTTGTGCAGCGGGGAGGCTTGCAGGTAGCCCGAGTCGAACGGTTCGATGTCCGGATACAGCGTGCGGCGTGCGTTGGTCATGCAGTTCTTCGATCGCGGCAGCCAGTTCTCGCTGGGCGAGAGCCGCCTTTAGTTGAAAAGTGCGGCCACGGACGGCCACTCTGACGGCTGCCATCGCGCGCGATGCGAGCATCGTCGGCGATCGGCCCACAGCGCGGATGGATCCGCGCAAAAGCAATGGTCGGGGCGGCGGGATTCGAACCCACGACCCCCTGCCCCCCAGGCAGGTGCGCTACCAGGCTGCGCTACGCCCCGACATATTGCAGAAATCGAGAGGGCGCGGAGTGTAGCAGTTCTTCCGCCGGCGGCGAATGCGCCGGACGCGCTACTCAGCGCCGCAAGATCTGCAGCACTTCTTCCAGCTCCTGCCGCACCTGCCGCACGATCTGGTTCGAGATCGTCGACTCGGCCTTGGCCTGCGTGCCTTCGAGGCGCTGGCGTGCACCGGTAATTGTGAACCCCTGGTCGTACAGGAGCGAGCGGATCTGACGGATCATCAACACGTCATGACGCTGGTAGTAGCGGCGGTTGCCGCGACGCTTGACCGGCTTGAGGTTCGGGAACTCCTGCTCCCAATAGCGCAGCACATGCGGCTTCACGCCACACAGCTCGCTGACCTCCCCAATCGTGAAATAGCGTTTGGCCGGTATGACCGGCAGTTCGCTATTACTGCCCTGATCCAGCATAGGCTTCGACCCGGACCTTCAGTTTCTGGCCCGGGCGGAACGTCACCACTCGCCGTGCGGAGATAGGAATCTCCTCACCGGTTTTTGGGTTACGCCCAGGACGCTGATTCTTGAAACGCAGATCGAAGTTGCCGAAACCCGACAGCTTCACCTGCTCCCCTTTTTCAAGCGCATCGCGCACGACTTCGAAGAACGCGTCGACGAATTCCTTGGCTTCGCGCTTGTTGAGACCGACGTCCAGAAACAGACGCTCGGCCATCTCCGCCTTCGTCAGCGCCATCCTACCCTCGCAGCTTTGCTTTGCAACCGGCTTGCAATGCGGCGACCGCCAGACCCATGCAACGATCCGCATCTTGATCTGTAAGCGTGCGGTAACGGTCCTGCAAAATCAAGCCCATAGCGAGACTTTTGATGCCCGTTCCTAGGTTTCCTCCAGCATACCGGTCGAACAGCACGATGTCCGCCAGGGTTTCGCCAACCGCATCGCGAATTGCCCTTTCGACCTGTGCATAGGGCACCTCGTCCGGCAGCTCGAACGACAGATCGCGCCGCACCGACGGGTAGCGCGAAACCGGCTCGGCCTTCGGCAAGGCGCGCGGCGCGATCGCCTCGACATCGAGTTCGAACGCGAAGACGTCGCCATCGAGATCGAGGGCTTTCGCCAGCTCCGGATGCAGCGCGCCGAGATAGCCGACGCGATGCCCTGCACGCACGAATTCAGCGCTCTGGCCCGGATGCAACCACGGCTGCCTCGTCGGCTCACTGTGGAACTCGTGCGCCGCGTTGGTCAGCGCGAACAGCGATTCGACGTCACCCTTGAGGTCGAAGAAATCCAGCGCGCGCGATGTCTCGCCCCATTGTTCGGCCAGTGCGCTGCCGCTGGCGACGCCGGCAATGCGCAGTGTTTCAAGCGGCCCATCGGCGCTCGCGCGAAACACATTGCCGACTTCGAAAAGACGCACACGCGCCTGCTGACGACGCTGGTTGGCGGCGAGCACGGCGACCAGTCCGGGCAGCAACGAGGTCCGCATGACACCGAGGTCAGCCGACAACGGATTCGACAGCGCGATGGCGTTTTCGTCGAGCTTCCAGGTGGCCAGCGTATCGCCGGCAAGGAACGCATAGCAGATGGCTTCGACGTAATCGCGCGACACCAGTTGCGCGCGCAGGCGGTCGATACCGACGATGCCCTCCGGCACCATCGGTGCGCGCAGATCGCCGCGCGGCAAACGCGTAGGCACGCGCTCGTAGCCATACACGCGCACGACTTCCTCGATCAGGTCCTCCTCGATCGCGAGATCGAAGCGCCAGCCCGGCGGCGTCGCCCGCCAACCTTCGGCGCTGCGTTCGACCACGAGTCCGAGCGCGACGAGGATGCGTTCGACTTCGGCATCGTCAATCCTCAGATCGAGCAGGCGCGCCAGGCGTGACCGGCGCAGCGTCACCGGCAGGCGCACCGGCAGGTCGTCCGCGCGCAACGCCTCCGTGCCGGGTCCGGCCTTGCCGCCGGCGATTTCGATCAGCAGAGCGCTGGCTCGTTCGAGCGCAAGGCGCGGCAGTTCCGGATCGACGCCACGCTCAAAACGGTGCGAGGCATCGGTATGCAGGCCGAGCTTGCGCGCGCGACCCATGATCGCGGCCGGCGCGAAGTGGGCGCTTTCGAGAAACACGTTGCGCGTCGCGTTGGTCACGCGCGAGTCGTGGCCCCCCATCAGACCGGCTAGGGCGAGCGGTCCGCGAGTGTCGGCAATCAACAGGAACTCGGGATCGAGCTTCGCCTCGCTGCCATCAAGCAGTTTCAGCACTTCGCCTGCGCGGGCCCGGCGCACGACGATCGGCCCGTTGTCGAGTTTGTCGTCGTCGAACGCATGCAGCGGTTGGCCGAGCTCCAGCATCACATAGTTCGTCACGTCGACGATCGCGCTGATCGGACGCACGCCACTGCGGCGCAGACGCTCGGTCATCCACAGCGGCGTCGGCGCGGACGCATCGATGCCTTCGATCACGCGACCGAGATAGCGCGGGCAGTCTGCACCGGCGTCGAGCGTGACCGAACGTGCAAGGGAGCTCGTTACCGGCACGGCCTTTGCGGCGGGTGGATGAAAAACGCTGTCGAGCAAGGCGGCGGTGTCACGCGCGAGACCCTGCACGCTGAGGCAGTCCGGCCGGTTCGGCGTCAGCTTGATCTCGATGCTTGCGTCGGGCAGCCCAAGGTACGCAGCGAGCGGATTGCCGACCGGGGCATCGGGCGGCAGTTCCATCAGCCCGGAGGCATCGGCGTCGATACCGAGTTCCTTCGCCGAGCACAGCATGCCGTTCGACTCGACGCCGCGCAGCGCAGCCTTCTTGATGGCGGTTCCATTCGGCAGGACCGTGCCGATCGTCGCCAAGGGCGCCTTCAGTCCGAGACGGGCATTCGGTGCGCCGCAGACGATTGTCAGGACCGCAGTATCACCAGCCGCAACTTGGCAGACGCGCAGCTTGTCGGCATTCGGGTGCGGCTCGCAGCCGACGATTTCGCCGACGACGACGCCGTCGAGCGCGGCACCGAGCGCTTCGACGCCTTCGACTTCGAGGCCAGCCATCGTCAAACGATGCATCAGGGCGTCACGATCGACCGCGATGTCGACCAGTTCGCGCAGCCAGTTTTCGGAGAATTTCATGGTGTATCCATTCCTTCGCTCATCATTCCGGCGAAAGCCGGAATCCCTTTGCATCTGGCAACGCCATAAGACTGGCACCCGGCGTTCGCCGGGATGACGAATCCAAGTTATGCAAACTGCTTCAAGAAACGCAGATCGTTCTCGAAGAACTGGCGCAGGTCATTGACGCCATAGCGCAACATCGCGAAGCGCTCACCGCCCATGCCAAAGGCGAAGCCGGTGTAGCGCTCCGGATCGATCTGGCAGGCGCGCAGCACGTTCGGGTGCACCATGCCGCAGCCGAGCACCTCCAGCCACGAACTCGACCCGTACTCACGATCCCAACGGATATCGACTTCGGCGCCGGGTTCGACGAATGGGAAATAACTCGGGCGAAAGCGCATCTCGAAATCGCGCTCGAAGAACGCGCGCACGAACTCGGCGAGCGTGCCCTTGAGATCGGCGAAGCTGACGTCCTCGCCGATCAGGAGCCCCTCGATCTGGTGGAACATCGGCGAATGCGTCTGGTCCGAATCGCTGCGGTAGACCTTGCCGACCGAGATCAGGCGGATCGGCGGCGTGCGGCCCGTCGCGGCGCGGATCTGCACCGGCGAGGTATGCGTGCGCAGCAGGCGTCCGTCCGGAAACCAGAAGGTGTCGTGCATCGTGCGCGCCGGATGATCCGGCGGGAAGTTGAGCGCCTCGAAGTTGTACCAGTCAGTCTCGATCTCGGGACCGTCGGCGAGTTCGTAGCCGAGCCGCGCGAAGATCTCGACGACGCGATCGAGCGTGCGCGTGATCGGGTGCAGGCCGCCACGCTCCGCGCATCGGCCAGGCAGGGTCACGTCGACGCGCTCGGAGGCGAGGCGGCGATCGAGTTCGACCTGATCCAGTTGCGCCTTGCGCGTCGCGATCGCTTCGGCAAGACGTTCCTTGGCGCGATTGACCTCGGCGCCACGCGCTTTCTTTTCCTCTGCCGGCAAGCTGCCCAGCGCCTTGAGCGCAGCGGTGACGACACCGCTCTTGCCGAGCAGGCCGACGCGCAGCGCATCGAGCGCATCAAGTGTGTTGGCGCCTGCGATGGCGTCGACCGATTGATTGATTTGTTCGAGTGCGTCCATCGCTGATTCCGCTGTGACACGGGAAGATTTCGCAAAAACGATCGTGCTGGTCGTCCAACCCGTCGGCTAAAGCCAAACATCAAAACGAAAACGGGGAGGAAGCCAAGCCTCCTCCCCGCGTGCTTCCCGATTTGCGATACCCGCCGAGGCGAATTCGAGAATTGGGAAAGTGCGGCCAAGAATGGCCGCTTCCTGATCGTCGCGTTCAAGGATGAACGCAGAAACTATGCCGCCAGGCTGGCCTTGGCTTTTTCCGCGAGCGCACCGAACGCCTTGATGTCGTGCACGGCGATATCCGCCAGCACCTTGCGATCGAGCGTGATCTCGGCCTTCTTGAGACCGTTCATCAGGCGGCTGTAGGACAGTCCGAACTGACGCGCAGCCGCATTGATGCGGACGATCCACAGCGCGCGGAAATTGCGCTTCTTCTGCTTGCGGCCGATATAGGCGTACTGGTGCGCCTTGGTAACGGCCTGCTTGGCGACGCGGAATACCTTGCGGCGCGCGTTGTAGTAACCCTTGGCCTTGCCGAGGATTTTCTTGTGCCGACGGTGGGCGATGACGCCACGTTTGACTCGTGCCATGTCTCGTCCTCCTTATGCGTACGGCAACATGCGGGCGACGCGACCAGCGTCTTCCTTGCGCACGTGGTTGGTGGCACGCAGACCACGCTTACGCTTGGTCGACTTCTTGGTGAGGATGTGGCTCTTGAACGCGTGGCCGCACTTGAACTTGCCGGACGCGGTCTTGCGGAACCGCTTTGCAGCGGCCCGGTTGGTTTTCATCTTGGGCATGACGCTTTCCTTTGGTTTGTCTTCGTTACTGGCGCGAGCGGCGGCGAACCGCGCTTTCCATCCTGCTCGTTCCGGCTTGTGTGGCCCTCGAGGGGCCGGCTCCTGCTCTTACAACGCCCTCTCCCGCTGGAACTCCAGCGAGAAAGGTATTGCTCAACTCCCTCTGCCCCGGCGGCTTTTCCGTTGGGGGAGAGGGGAAGTCGGTGCCGTGCGGCTTCTCCTTCGGGAGAGGACATCACGACGTGACGCTTGGATTTCTATCAAGTCTTCTTCTTGGGGGCGATCATCATGACCATCAAACGCCCTTCCATCCTGGGGTACTGCTCGATCACCGCTTCCTCGGTGATGTCCGCCGCGATCTTCTTGACCATCGCGTCGCCAAGCTCCTGATGCGCCATCTCGCGACCGCGGAAGCGGATCGTGATCTTGACCTTGTCTCCCTCCTCCAGGAACCGTCGCAGATTGCGCATCTTGATCGCGTAATCGCCGATGTCGGTGGTCGGGCGGAACTTCAGTTCCTTGATTTCGACCTGCTTCTGCTTCTTCTTCGCTGCGTGCGCCTTTTTCTGCGCGTCGAACTTGAACTTGCCGAAATCCATGATCCGGCACACCGGCGGATCGCCGTTAGGCTGGATTTCGACCAGATCGAGGCCGACCTCTTGCGCCATGGCCAGCGCCTCATCGCGGGACAGGATGCCGACCTGTTCTCCTTCGGCGCCAATCACGCGTACTCGCGGGACGCGAATTTCCAGGTTCCTGCGGTTCGCTTTGTTGTCGGTGGCGATACTTCGATCCTCCAAGGATAAATGTTCCCGCGCGCGCCAGGGTCAGGTCCTTGCGCTCTCGGATTTGAGGCGTTCCGCGAAGCTTGCAATGGGCATCGAACCCAGGTCTTCGCCGGCGCGCGTACGCACGGCAACGGCTCCCGCATCCTTTTCCCGGTCGCCAACGACCAGTAGATAGGGAACCTTGTCCAACGTGTGTTCGCGGATTTTATAGCCGATCTTCTCATTTCGCAAATCGGCCTCCACCCGGAAACCTTGCGCGACAAGGGTTTGCGTGACTTCGCCCACAAAATCGCCCTGGGCGTCGGTGATGTTCATCACGACGGCCTGGACCGGGGCCAGCCAGGCCGGGAACGCGCCGGCATGGTGCTCGATCAGGATACCAATGAAGCGTTCCATCGAGCCGACGATGGCCCGGTGCAGCATGACCGGATGGCGCCGCTGGCTGTGTTCGTCGACGTATTCGGCGCCAAGGCGCTCGGTCATCATGAAATCGACCTGCATCGTTCCGAGCTGCCACGAACGCCCGATCGAGTCCTTCAGGTGGTACTCGATCTTCGGTCCGTAGAACGCCCCCTCGCCTGGCAGTTCCTGCCATTCCACGCCGCAGGCGCGCAGGGCCGAGCGCAAGGCGTTCTCGGCCTTGTCCCAGGTCGCGTCGGTGCCGAGGCGCGGCTCCGGCCGCAGCGCGATCTTGATCTGGATGTCGTCGAAGCCGAAGTCGGAATAGACCTTCAGCGCCTGCCGGTGGAACGCCGTCACCTCGGCCTCGATCTGATTTTCGGTGCAGAAGATGTGGCCATCGTCCTGGGTGAACGCGCGCACGCGCATGATGCCGTGCAGCGCACCGGACGGCTCGTTGCGATGGCAGCCACCGAATTCGCCGTAGCGGATCGGCAGATCACGGTAGCTGTGCAGGCGGCTGTTGAAGATCTGGATATGGCCCGGACAGTTCATCGGCTTCAGCGCGTAGGTGCGCTTTTCCGACTCGGTGAAGAACATGTTCTCGTGGTAGTTGTCCCAGTGGCCGGACTTCTTCCACAGGCTGACATCCATGATCTGCGGGCCGCGCACTTCCCGATAGCCGCTGTCGGTATAGACCTTGCGCACGTACTGCTCGACTGCCTGCCAGATCGCCCAGCCGCGCGGATGCCAGAACACCATGCCCGGCGCCTCTTCCTGCATGTGAAACAGGTCGAGTTGCTTGCCGAGCTTGCGGTGGTCGCGCTTCTCCGCCTCTTCGATGCGCAGGATGTAGGCGTCGAGCTGCTTCTTGTCGGCCCAGGCAGTGCCGTAGATGCGCTGCAACTGCTCGTTCTTGGCATCGCCGCGCCAGTAGGCGCCGGAAATGCGGGTCAGTTTGAACGCCTTCAGGAAGCGCGTGTTCGGCACGTGCGGACCGCGGCACATGTCGACGTATTCCTCGTGGTAGTAGAGGCCCATCGCCTGTTCGTCGGGCATGTCCTCGATCAGGCGCAGCTTGTAGTCCTCGCCACGCGCCTTGAACACCTCGATGACTTCGGCGCGCGGCGTCACCTTCTTGATGACATCGTAGTCCTTGTCGATCAGCTCGCGCATGCGCAGTTCGACGGCGGCGAGATCGTCGGGCGTAAACGGACGTTCGTACCAGATGTCGTAGTAGAAGCCATCGTCGATGACCGGCCCGATCACCATTTTCGCGGTCGGGAACAACTGCTTCACCGCATGGCCGACCAGATGCGCGGTGGAATGGCGGATGATCTCGACGCCTTCCGGATCCTTCGGCGTGATGATGCGCAGGGACGCGTCATGGTCGATGCGATCGCTGGCATCGACGAGCTTGCCGTCGACCGCGCCGGCGACGGTGGCCTTGGCCAGGCCGGCACCGATCGAGGCGGCGACTTCGGCAACGGAAACGGGATGCTCGAACGGCTTCTTGCTGCCGTCCGGAAGAGTGATATTGATCATGGCAAAGGATTCTTGAGGGCAACAAAAAGGGCGCAAAGCGCCCTGATGGATGGCTTCGCGCGTACGGGATTCAGTGTCGGAACGTTCGCGTGCTCATGTCACACCCTCGACCCGCGATTGTGCGCGGCCACCCGTGTCCGGCGTTCGCACCCGACGACCATCGGGTGCCTGCGGATAACGCTAGTGCAGTCACCTGGAACTGTCAATCTCGATACCGCCGGCAAGTGCAGACGTCGTTGCGCGGCTCGACATCACGCTCGACCGCGCTCGCGCAAGCGTCAAACGCCGATCGGATGGACCGGGCGCCGGGATGGCGCCCGGGCCGAGGCTCAAGGACCGTCGAATCCGTTGGCAAAGATGCGATCGGTCAGCACGTGGAATGCGATCGAGGCGCTGGCGGGCAGATGCGCGCCGTCACCGGCATAGCTCGCGGCCAGCGAGGTCACCGCCGGCGACGCCAGCGTGATCGCGCAACGCGCGACGCCGCTCGCATCCGTACTCGCGCTGCAGGTTGCGCCGGCGAGCGTGAACCCGACGCTCGCGCCAGCGATCGGCACGGCTGGCGTCACCGAGCGATCCAGCAGCGTGGCCTGCACCTGCGCTTGCGCGCCGCTGCCGCCGCTTTCGTCGCTGCCGTTCAAGCTGAGAAAGCTTGTATGCGCACCACTGGTCCAGGTCGCATGCACCTGGTTGGACGAAACCAGTTCGCCATCCAGGGTCGCGTAGGCGACCAGATCATCCTCACCGGCGGCAGCGCCGACATAACTGAAGCCGATGCCGGTACCGAAGCCGGTGACAACGATCTGCTGCAGTGAATTGGCGCCCTGCACGACGACGGTGACCGGCGTACCGACCGGCGGATCGGAATGTGGGAAGGTGATGAGGAAACCCTGTGAGGTGCCTTGCGCCGCGATGGCCGCACCCCCGCTGTTCGGGCTGAGGACGATCGACGGATTCGGCACCAGCTGCGCAGGCAGCGGACACGTGCCGTCGGCATTGCTGAGGCGATAGACGGCAACGCCGGCATTGAGATAGATACACCCGTCCGGGCCAATCAGGCGCGGTGCGCCGGCGCCGGTTTCCTCGAGCAGCCCACCACTGAAGACCGGCTGCGTCGCCGTGAGGTCGTAGACGGCGACCGCCTGGTCGAAACCGCCGACGCGGCTGGCGCCAACGATGATGCCGGCAGCGCCGCCGCCGGAGGCGCTGCCGATCGGCGCCACCGCGAAGGTGGAATACACCCCGAGCGACGTCACCGTCGCCGGCTGCGGCTGATCCGTACCGCTGACGGCATCGACACCGGCGACCACCGAGGTGTATTGCGCAACGATGTACATCGTGCCGTCCTCGGCAAAGCCGATGCTGCCGTTCGGCGATGCGTTCGTGCTGGCGTAGATCGACGTCGTCGGACTGCCGCCCGCGGGATTGGCGACGCGCCAGATCGACGGATCATCCGAACCTGCACCGAAGCAGCCGTCGCTCAGGAACAGGTCGCCGCTGAGCGGATCGGCGCTCATGCTGAATGGGCACTTGAGATTGTTCGCGATCGCCGTGGTCGCGCCGTTGCTGCTGTTGATCCTGAGCACCGCGCCCGTGGTGAAATCGCCGCTGGTGGCAATGCGCGAACCGTACAGGCTGCCGTCGTCGCCAAAGGCCAGCGCGGTGATGCCAGGGCCGATCGGTGTTGCCGTGATGCGCGTCGATGCATCGGCGACGCCGCCGCCGGCGGGGATCGCATAAATGTCGCCCGTCACATAGTCGGCGGCGAACAGTCGGCCGCTGGCGTCGAACGCGATGCCGGTCGCACCGATACAGCCGTTCAACGTGATATTGCCGAAGTTGACCCCGTTCTGTGTCGGGAACCCGCTCGCGTACAGCGAAATCGCAAATCCCGGCGCAGCCACTGGCGCGCTGACGGCGCCGCAGCCGACACCGTCGCTGAAATTGACGTTCGCCGCACCCGGCACCGGCAGGCTGCCGTCGGTGAGGTCGACCGCGCTGAAGGCAACGACCTCGGTCGACTGATCGGAAACGCTGAAGATCGCCTCGCCATTCGCATCGGTGGCGGCCGGATTGTCGCCGAGGATCAGCGCGTGACCGTTCTGAACCAGCTGCACCTGCTTGCCGGCAACGCCACGGCCGAGCGCGTCGTGCAGGGTGACGGTGACCGCGCTCGTCGCGATGCCATCCGCGGTCTGGTCGGCCGGAAATGCGCTGAGTCCCCCCGTGCTCGCTGGGGGTGCGATGAATGGCAGCGATGGGTTCGTCGCCAGCTCGATCGCATCGGACGTATCCGTCACGGTAAAGGTCAATTCTTCGGCGACCAGGTCGGTGACCTTGAAGACTGCGACGCCGTCGCTGCCGGTGATCTCGTTCGGTGGTGTGACCGTCGCATGATTGCCGGCATTGGCCGCCACGCCGACCGTCTTGCCGGCGACGGTGTTGCCGTTGGCGTCGAGCAGGGTGACGACGATGACACCCGGGTTGACGCCGTCCGCGGGAACACCATAGTTCGTGGTGAACGGGGCGACCGGCGGCGCGGTAGCCAGGATTTCCGACAGCGTAACGGACGGCGTGCCGGCCGTCGCGCCCTGCAGCAGCAGGTTCAACGCCCCGATGTTCGGCGAACCGAGGCCGACATGCGCAAAGTCGCTGCTCATGGAAGCGGCGCTGCGGAATGCGGGCCCGGCTGCGAGCGGATACAGCCCGGCATTGGCGAAGCCGAGATTGCTGCCGCGCGCCTGATTCAGCAGCGCGGTAAATGCGGCCCAGATCGGCGTAGCCAGACTCGTGCCGCCATAGATATAAGGCGTCGGGCAGCCGCCTGCATCCGCCTGGCAAATGATCACGCCGGAGTTCGGGTCCGCGTTCGCGACGACATCGGGCACCGAGCGCTGCGTCGATGGGGTGAAGCCGTCCTGGTAGCTCGGACGCGCGAAGAACCGGCTCGTGCCGAAGCCGCCCTGCCCGGTCGGCGGCGAGCTCGCGCTGCCGTCCCACCACGTCTCGCCGCGATAGATGCCGCCCGCGCCAGCGACCAGCGAGGAGCCACCGACCGCCGTGATGTGCGGCGATGTCGCCGGTACGGCCGCCGTGTTCGCCGCGCCGCTGAGGCAGGTGCTGCCGCTGTCGCCACTGCCGGAGTAGACGCTGATGCCGCTGGCGGCGGCGGCCTGCAAAATCGATTCGATGCTGTCGACATCGGCTTGCGACGTCTGATTCTCGCAATACGCCCAGCTGTTGCTGATGACGTCGACGCCGTCGTTGATCATGCGGTTGAACATGCTCTGGAAACTCGAGCCGGCACCGCTGAACGATGCGTTGTAGACGACGATGTCGGCACCCGGCGCGAGGCCCATGACGGTATCGATGTCGAGCACGACTTCGCTTTCGGCAGCGCCGAAACTCGCGCCGCCGCCGAGCGTGACGTCGCTCAGCTGCGAGATCTGCTCAGCCGGAGAGCCGATGAGCTGCAGGAAGGCAGCGATATCGCTGGTCTGGTAGAGATCGAATTCGACCAGGCCGATCTTCTGCCCGCTGCCATCGACGCTGCGCCAGGGCACGCCGCCGCCGGATGGCGCGTTCTGCTGCGGCAAATGGATCGGCTCGATGGCGGCCGGAAACTGATTGTTGAGGCAGGCCTCGTAGTATTTCTGGACGTTTTCGTTGTGCGTGTTGTACGCCTTCGCGTAGTCGCGGATGCCCTTGCCGGTGCCTTCGAGCTTCTGCAGGAGCTCGCCGGTAGCGCGCGACGCGGCATAGATTGCGCAGAGCGGGCCGTACAGGTCGCAGCGATCAGTCTGACCGGCCGGGCACTGGAAATACGCCGGCGGTGACGAATTCGAGGTCAGCGGTCCCGGGCGCGCCAGGCTCGACAGGCCGGCGATCGATTGCACGTGCGCGGCGATCTCGCCCGGCAGGCTGGGATCGCGATCGTTGGCGTAGAACGCACGCTCGGCGCTGGCGTAGTCGTGGATCGTGACGGCGAGCGCCGCTTCTGCATCGACCCGCGCGGCAGCGAGCGTCAAGGTCAACCGGTTCGGCGACGTCTCCAGCGTCGTGAAGCGCTGCGCCGAGAAGAAACCAGCGACCGCATCGTACGCCTGCTGGGAAGGCCCGAAACGCGCCGCAACATCGCGCGGACTCAGGAACTGGCGGTAGATCGCAGATTGCGGATCGTAGACGTCGCGCAGGTACTGCTGAAAGCCGGCTTCGTCGTCGCGCCGCAGCGTCACGGTCAAGGTCAGCAGCGCGGTGTCGACCGAATCGGCCTTGGCTTGATTCAGTGTCGTAATTTGATGTCCGGCGAGCGCGACTCGCTCTGCGGCTGCCAGCACCGGATGGCTGACGGACGCGGACGCGAACGCGATCACGCCGACGATCCATCGGGCCGCCGTTGCCCACCGGCCCGTCAAACGCTGCCTGCCGCCCATGATTCGCCCCCGCCGTCGAGTCCGCGATACGGACCGTTCGGATAGTGTGAGCCGAAACCACGAAATATCACGCAGTGTTTTTGCAGATCTTGCCGAGACCGAAAGCGACGAGGAGATGCGCGCCTATCGCGCGTGCCGCACTCAGTCAGCCT
Organism: Dokdonella sp.; assembly: GCA_040005635.1. GTDB lineage: Bacteria > Pseudomonadota > Gammaproteobacteria > Xanthomonadales > Rhodanobacteraceae > Dokdonella_A. The sequence continues at coordinate 31,798 of JBDTYM010000004.1, forward strand.
TTCGCGTCGGCACGCACCAGGTGCAGGTCGTTGTACTTGCGCCGCTCGATCAACTCGGTGATCGCGCCGCGCGCATTGCGCCGGAACACGATCAGGCTCTTCTCGTCGCCGCCGTCCATGAAGACATCCTTTGCGACCGCCTCCAGGTCCGTGTGGCGACCACCAGCCTTGGTCGTATAGAACAGGGTATCGCTGTCGCGTGCGATCGTGAACGCGCGCCCCGGACCGTAGCTGTAGACACCCGGGTAGTCGTCCAGCTTCAGATCGGCAACGGCCAACACGGGTGGCGGCGTCGGCAAGGTCACGTCGTTCGCCGCGAGCAATTTCCAGGCGCCATCGCGGCGCACGAAGGTGTTGCTGAAGATGTAGCGCACGACGAGCTTCTGATCGAACACGGTTTCGCGTTCGTAGAACTCACCATTCAATACTGCGACATCGCCTTGCACGCGGACTGCCGGATCGCGGATCTCGATGCTGCCGGAAAAACCTTGCGGAAACGGATGGATGCTCTCGACGATTTCCGCCTTGTCCTGGCGGCGACCGTATTCGTCGACGAGCATCGCGACGTCGGCGAGGATGCGCTGCCACACATCGGCCTTGCCGGCAGGCACCGCATCCATCAGCTCCTGTGTCAGCTGCAGCAGCTGTGCCTTCGTTTCCGTTTCGACGTCCGCCGCGACCGCACTTGCACCGGAGACGATCGACAACACGATCGCCCATCCACCTTCGCGCAACTTCCGCAACTTCGTTGCCATCGGCATCTCCGCAGCCAACCCTCATTACAAATGCTGTCGCGCCTGCGCGCATCTGCCGAGAGTCACTGATCGAAGCACGACGGAGCATGAAAAAGGCTGAGGTCTCGTAGGGATTCGATGGGGTCGAGACTGCGAGAACCCGATCGGCTCCCGCACGCGAGTCGCGGCAGCAATCTCAGTCGATGATCCAGTCTTTCGAGCGCTCGCGCAGCAGCGCTCTCAGATCCTCAGCGATGTCCTGCAATGGTTGGCCCATGCCGAATGTGCCGGCAATCCAGTGCGTCGGAAGATCGAGCTCTTTCTCCGTTGGGCAGGAATACACTCTTCCATCGTCTTCGGCCCAGACGGTCTGGTTGCCTTGCGCCAAGGTTTGCTGCACTTGGCCGGCCAGCGTATTGAGGTCATCGTGAAGATGACCGATGCATTGATTCGTGCTTCGCATGTGGCACCCTCGTTATGGTGGATTGCGGAAGGTCGAGCAGCTCCTAGGCGTGACTGAACGCAGATTCTGTATACCGCAGATCGGTCGAAAAGGCGTGATGAACGCCGCCGGAAATTTCAACGAAGTTCAGGTTTTGCTCATCACATGTTCACGCGACAGATGCATATCGTGGCGGCATGGGCAGTCAAGCTTCCAGCGTCGTTGATTCCAGCCACGGCCTCGCGCAGCGGGTCGCTCATCTCGAAGCGCAAGCGCTGGCATGGCAGCTGTTGATCAATTCGCTGCTGCGCGCATCGTCCGATCCGCAACGCTTGCTCGACGAAATCGAGCAGGATGTCTTGGCGTGGCGCCAGCGCGATACGTCAGCGGCCCGATCGCCAATCTCTGCTGACGCGCGCGCTCAACTGCTGCGGCTGGTCGAAGGGCTGCGAGAGGCGCACGTTTCGAGCGGCTCGAGCGATCATTAGGCAAGCCTGATCCGCATGGCCGCCGCTGTTTCGAAAGCCGACGGCGTACCCGAAGCACTGGCACGCGCTCAAAATCCCCAGAGTTGCGAGTAACAGATCGCGCGCACTGCACCAACAGCTCAAGCAGGTGCAAAGCGCGGTCGTTACATTTCGCGCCAGGCTTGCTCAACAATCAGAAGAGGCGGCTCGGCGTTTCGACAAACTCGTGGATTGCTGGAACGACATCGCCATGCTTCCCTTGGTGGAACGCGATCTCGCTCCTCATGCAGAATTCCACAGCAACATCGCCGGCTGGATCAATCAGACCTACAGGTACTTCTAGCGGGAACGACTTCGCCCTTTGTCCGAACGCTTAGGAGCGGATCAACATCTCGAAAGCGCGGCTCTCGCTCGCCAAAGGAACGAGGCTACCTGCCAGGCCACCCAAGGAGACGCGGCAAGATGCCGTCGAGGAGGGACTACTTTCGGATCTGACAGTCCAACGCTATCGCGACGACGGGGTCTCTGCGAAGCACGACTATGCGCCCGCTTCATCAGGTTATGGTTCATCTGGCGAGCGAGGATAACCGGCGGTCAGTCTCCAGCGGATCGAGCGCTCCGGCATGGCTGCTGCGCATCAAGCGAATGTCGTAGGCATTGCAACCTTTGCTCATCAATTTGCATCGGAGCGTTGCATGACAACCCGACGTTTCAGTGGTGCCGAGATTTTCGCCGTACTGGTGTCGCTCGCATCTGTGACGATCTCAGTGCTTGGCAATCGCACACAGGAACGCCTGCTGGCCGCGAGCGTGTGGCCCTATGTTTCATTCAGCAGCGGCAACACCAGTGACGATGGACAGAAGCGAATTATCTCCATGTCTTTGGTGAATGCGGGCAGTGGACCGGCGCGTATCAAGGAGTTCTCGCTCGAATACGACCACCAGAAGGTCGCCTCCGGCCGCGCGTTGCTGGAGCGTTGCTGCGGCCTTCCCAAGGTTTCGTTGCTGACGAGTCCGGTAGTCGGCCGCGTACTGCGTCCGGGAGATACGATTACTTATCTGCAATTGCCGTTTTCCGAAGACATTGCCGACGGCTGGAGCAAACTCGATCAGGCGCGCTTTGGCAGCATGGTCATGAGTGTGTGCTATTGCTCGACGTTGAATGAATGCTTCGAGGCACGATCGGATCGCGACGAACCGGAGCAGGTCGAAGCCTGCAGAGTTACACCGCGGACGGAGCAGTGGCACGGGTAGGCAGGTGGACAATGGGGAAATTGCCACGCCCAGATCGCGGTGCGTTTGCGGGGATAAAGTCTCGACCCCGCCCCTGAAGTCCCGGTGAACGTTGGCCGCCTGGTGACGGCCGCCAGCCTAGCCCAACCACAACAGGGAATTGAGCCGGGCGAAGACCAGGTGGGCATGCATTGCCTAGTCGTTCGATTGCCAGCAGAATGAGGCGAGCGCGCATTTTGCAACTAACTGCGGACGATTTCGAGTCGTGTCTATCAGAGCCTGGGGGCATGGGTGGTGTCTCTCGTCGCTGTTGTTCTCGCGGCGATCGTCGTGCTGTTCAAGACCCCGCTGATTCCCGGTCGCGCTATCCCGTACGAGTTGCTGACGCTCCTTATCGCTTCCTTCGCGCTGGCAACACAGCTCAGCTGGTATGTGTCCGATAACTTGGGACTAGGCGCGCGCCTACTCTATCTTCGTTGATTTGGGTCGGCTGGATATTACTGATGGCCTTTGCGGCATTTGTCGTATTCGGTAAAAGCTTTAGCTACATGCATTGACCTTCGCGCCACCCATTCGAGCCTTGCAATATTCGACGACAAGCGGCATCCGTATTGCGAGCATCGGTTGGCAGCGTAACTAGCACAGAGAAGTCATCGACGGACGCCGACACGCAACCCTCTCCGAAACGGCCGATTGGACCAGACATGGACTTTCTGAAGCTGCTCAAGTCGTTCGAAGAGTTCGTTTACGAAGCGCTGCTGTGGCTGATCCTGGTGCCGATCACACTCGGACGGATTGTGTTGCAGCCCCGCACCATGACCGCGTACGCAGCGAAGGAGCTGGCGTTGCCAGACGAACGGCGTTTCAACTTCGCTGTCAGTCCACCGCTTTTACTCATCCTATGCGTCGTCATCGCTCAAGCCTTCGACATGGGAGTGCGCACGCAGGCGGAGGTTAGTGAGGAATCACTGGCAAATCTGCTCCTTGCCTCAGAGCAAAATTTGTTGCTCTATCGAACGATCGCATTCGGCATCTGGGCGTTGGTTGGCGCCGCCTATTTCCTCATCCGATCGGGAATACCCGTCAGCCGCGACAGCCTACGCGTGCCGTTCTACGAACAGTGCTATCTAGTCTCTCCGTTCGCTTTGGCTCTATCGTTTAGTGTCTCGCTTAGTCTCACCGACAGGCGAGGTGCAATCGTCGGAGTGGCTTTGGTACTCGTAGGAACGCTTTGGTTCTGGGTCGTACAGGCGGACTGGATGCAACAGAAGGCGCGCATGCCGCTGTGGCGAAGCCTTGTTGCAGCGACACTCATCCTTCTAATTGGCGCGTTGGCGAATACCCTGGTCGGACAAGCGCTATCGCACGCTCGCCCCACGACAAGCCCGAGCCACGTGCGCGGCGCCCATTGAGTCAGCAAGGATATGAGCGGTAACGACCAGGAATTTCACATACCCCCTCAGTGAGGCGCCGAATTCAACACTCGGGATAGCGAGCCGCTGGGCCGGACACAGTCAGACGCACGGCTCACCCTCATCCTCGCCTGGGATGAGCCCGGTATTCCGTAGCATGCACTCGATGCGCCCACGGGCGTAGCCGGTGATTGGCGGAACACCCGAGCCGCTTTCCGAGCAACGGGCACGACTGATCCGGCCGCAGCTCAACAGGATCTCGAGTGTAATCGTGTCGGCAAATCCCACTATTTACCGGCTAGGCCCAGATGCGATTTGCTCACAAGGAGCTGACACGAAAAAGCCGGCGCGAGGCCGGCTTGTCGTAAACCACTGATTTAGTGGTGGGCGGTACAGGGATCGAACCTGTGACCCCTACCATGTCAAGGTAGTGCTCTACCGCTGAGCTAACCGCCCATCCTGCGGGCCGGGCGGCCTGCGAGGGGCGCGCAAGATAGCACAGCGCCCGCGAGTCGCCAACCGGTCGATACGATCGGCGCTTCAGCCGATCCGCGCGACCGCGGCTTCGCGGATGCGGCGCCAATAGTTCAGCAGGCGGCCCGGCATCGTGGCCGGCTCCGCGCGTAGCGCTTCTACCTCGTGCCGCTGTTGCAGGCTGGCGCTCGTGCGCAACTCGGCGTGGCGTTCCAACGCGGCGATCAGGCCGCGGCGCAGCAGTTCGCGCACGGGCGGTTGCAGCAGGAAGCGGAAGATCTGGCCTTCGTTGATCAGGCCGATCACCATGCGGCTGTCGCGCAGCGGCGAGATCACGATCGCGAGCGTCGCCGGACGCAGGCGTTTCAATTGCTTGAGTGCGTCGGCGACGTCGCTGCCGGCGCTCGACAGGTGCGCCACGACCACGGCCACATCGTGCTCGGCCAGCCGTTCGAGCGCGCTCTCGAGGTCGCGCGCATGATCGACGTGCACGGCGGCCGGCAGCAAGTCGCGCACTTGCGCGGCGATCGCGGCGCCCTCATCGAGCACGACGACACGCGCAGCGATCGCTGTCGCTGCGGCAGCGCGCGCCGCGACGATTGGCGCAGTGTTGGCAGCCACCGCACGTTCCGCCGCGGCGGCGAAGTCGCGCACGGCGACGCGCGCGGCCTGATCGACGACATCGAGCAGATACGGGCCGTTCCACGGCTTCTCGACGAAGCGGTAGATCTCACCCTCGTTGACCGAGGCGGTGACCGCATCGATGTCGGCGTAGCCGGTCAGCAGCACGCGCATCGTCGCCGGCGAATGCTCGGCGACCGCGCGCAGCACCTCGACGCCGCTGACGCCCGGCATGCGCTGGTCGCTGACGACCACATGCACCGGCCGCTGCCGTACCCAGTCGATCGCCTCGCGGCCGGAGGTGGTGGTGAGGATTTCGCAGCGGCCGCGAAACAGCATGCGCAGCGAACGCAGGATGCGTTCTTCGTCGTCGACGAACAGCACACTCGGCAGCGCCACCGTCATGCCGGCACTCCACGCGCGGCGACCGGCAGCACGATCAGGAAGCGCGTGCCGACGCCGGGCTTCGAGGTGGCGCGAATCACCCCGCCGTGCTGCTCGATGATCTGGTGCGAGATCGCCAGGCCCATGCCGGTGCCCTGCCCGATCGGCTTGGTCGTGAAGAACGGATCGAAAATGCGTGCGAGATGCTCCGCCGCGATGCCCTTGCCGTTGTCCTCGACCAGGATCAGCACGCGGCGATCGAGCGCCTGCGTGCGCACGACGATGCGACCGCGCTCGTGCTCGATCGCCTGGATCGCGTTGCTGAGCAGGTTCAGCAGCACCTGGTTGATCTGCGCCGGCGCGCACTCCACCTCGACGAGCTCGCCCGCCTCGTGCACGACGACGACGTCGCGTTTGCGCAGCAGGTGCTGCACGATTTTCAGCGCGCTCTCGACCAGCTTGTTGATGTCGGCCTTCTGCATGCCGGCCTGATCGAGCCGGCTGAAATCCTTCAGGTTGACCACCAGATCGCCGATCTGACCGACACCGTGCACGGTGTCGTCGAGCAGCGCACACAGGTCTTCGAGTGCGCCGGCGTCGATGCGCGTGCGCAGATCGTCGATCTCGGCCAGCTGCGACTCGAGGTCGGCGCCGGGTTCGCTCTCGCCCGTCAGCGCAGCGATGACCACCTCCTGCGCGGCGAGCAGCCGCGTCGCATCGCCGAGCGCACTGCGCGTCATCTCCACGTTGTTGCGCACGTAGCCGAGCGGCGTGTTGATCTCGTGCACGAGGCCGGCAACCATCTGGCCGAGCGAGGCCATCTTCTCGGACTGCACCAGCTGCAATTGCGACGACTGCACGCGCGCATAGGCGCGTTCGAGTTCGCTGCCACGCTCCGCGAGGCGATCCTCGACCGCGCGCAAGACGTCCAGCACGAGTCCCGTGCCGGCATAGTCGCCGGCAGCGTCGACGAGTACGAAGTCGTCGGTGATCGGGCTGCGGATATGCGTCGCGATCGCGCGCGCCGCCTCTTCGATCGGCGTCGTCTGAGCGAGCACCAGCGGCGCGGCATTCATCAACGCGGTGATCGGGCGGCGTCCGTACAGCTCGCGTCCGTACGGCATCAGGAAGATGCGCATCAATTCGTAGCGGCTGATCGTGCCGACCGGCTTGCGCTGCGCGACAACGGGCAGACTGAGCAGGCCGGCATGACGCGCTTGCAGGAACAGCTGTGCCACGTCGAGCACGCTGGTCTCGGGCGCCAGCGGAACGGTGGCGAGCAGCAGCGGCCTGATATCGCCGGGCGCAGCGGCGGCGATCGGCGCTACGGCGCGCGCCGGCAGGGCTTGTGTCATGGATGTCGAACTTCGGCGGTGCGTTGTATATGCGTATACAACGCAACTTTTCAGGGGTAGCCCAGGAGCCTAGCCGGCACCCAAGACATTGGTATGACGAGCGCGCGTGCAGTGAAGCGCCGCGCAATTGTCGAGCGTCGCTGGTTGTGCTGCGTCAACACGATGGATCGCATCGGGGATGCGAAGCTGTTAGCGCGAGCGCGGGAATGCAAGCCCACCCGCAGGCCGTCATTCCCGCGAACGCGGGAATCCATTTTGCCGTTCGCACCGATGCGGAAGCATCCACAGCAACGGCCGTCATTCCCGCGAACGCGGGAATCCATTTTGCCGCTCGCACCGATGCGCAAGCACCCACAGGAACGGCCGTCATTCCCGCGAACGCGGGAATCCATTTTGCCGTTCGCACCGGTGCGGAAGCATCCACAGGAATGGACCAACTTCCCTGTCGTTAAGCGCTTCCGCACTCGTGGGAATGACATCGATCTGCACGTGCGGCAGGAAGTATCAACCCCTAGCCGATCAACCCCTGCTCGCGAATCCGGTGGATCTCGTCGCGCAGGCGCGCGGCGTCCTCGAACTCGAGGTCCTGCGCGTGCTTGTACATCTGCGCCTCGAGCTGACGGATCTTCGTGGCGATCTGGTCCGGCGTCAGCAGGCGATAGTCGGCGACCGCTTCGGCGACCTTGCGCGCGCCGCCGGTACCACGTCCACGCGTACGCTCCGCTTCGCCTTCGGCGCGAGCACCTTCCATGATGTCGGTGATCTTGCGCACGATCGACGTCGGCACGATGCCGTGCGCTTCGTTGTACTCGACCTGCTTGGCGCGACGGCGGTCGGTCTCGTCGATCGCAGCCTGCATCGAGCGCGTGATGCGGTCGGCGTACAGGATCGCGGTGCCGCGCAAGTTGCGCGCGGCGCGGCCGATCGTCTGGATCAGCGAGCCGGTCGAACGCAGGAAGCCTTCCTTGTCGGCATCCAGGATCGCCACCAGCGACACCTCAGGCATGTCGAGTCCTTCGCGCAACAGATTGATCCCGACCAGCACATCGAACTTGCCCAGACGCAGGTCGCGCAGGATCTCGACGCGCTCGACGGTCTCGATGTCGGAATGCAGATAACGCACGCGCACGCCGTGCTCATCGAGGTATTCGGTCAGGTTCTCCGCCATTCGCTTGGTCAGCGTGGTGACCAGCACGCGGTCGCCGATTGCGATGCGCGCTTTCGCTTCGCCGAGCAGATCGTCGACCTGCGTGCGCGCCGGACGGATCTCGACGGCAGGATCGATCAGCCCGGTCGGACGCACGACCAGCTCGACGATATTGTCGCGGGACTTGTTGATCTCATACGCGCTCGGCGTCGCCGACACGAAGATCGTGCGCGGCATGCGTTCTTCCCATTCCTCGAACCGCAGCGGCCGGTTGTCCAGCGCGGACGGCAGGCGGAAGCCGAATTCGACCAGGGTTTCCTTGCGCGAACGGTCGCCCTTGTACATCGCACCGAGCTGCGGAACCGTGACATGCGATTCGTCGACGACCAGCAGCGCATCCGGCGGCAGGTAGTCGAACAAGGTCGGTGGCGGTTCGCCGGCCGAGCGACGCGTCAGGTGGCGCGAGTAGTTCTCGATACCGTTGCAGTAGCCGACCTCGGCCATCATTTCGACATCGAATTGTGTGCGCTGCTGCAGGCGCTGCGCCTCGACCAACTTGTTCGCCTTGTACAGATAGTCGAGGCGATCCTTCAGTTCCAGCTTGATCGTGTCGATCGCGTTCAACACGCTGTCGCGCGTCGTCGCGTAGTGGGTCTTAGGATAGACCACGTAGCGCGGTACCTTGCGCAGCGTCGCACCGGTCAGCGGGTCGAATACGGTCAGGTTCTCGATATCGCCGTCGAACAACTCGATGCGCAACGCCTCGGTTTCCGACTCGGCCGGAAACACGTCGATGACCTCGCCGCGCACGCGATAGCTGCCGCGGCGCAATTCCATATCGCCGCGCGTGTACTGCAATTCGGTCAGGTGGCGGATCAGCTTGCGCTGGTCGGTATGCTCGCCGCGGGCGAGGATCAGACGCATCGAGAGGTAGTCCTCCGGATCGCCGAGGCCGTAGATCGCGGAAACAGTCGCGACGATCAGCGCATCCGGGCGCGACAGCAAGGTCTTCGTTGCCGACAGCCGCATCTGCTCGATGTGTTCGTTGATCGAGGCATCCTTGTCGATGTACGTGTCGCTGGACGGTACGTAGGCTTCCGGTTGGTAGTAGTCGTAGTAGCTGACGAAGTACTCGACCGCGTTGTGCGGAAAGAACTCCTTGAACTCGCCGTAGAGCTGCGCGGCGAGGGTCTTGTTCGGCGCCATCACCAACGTCGGTTTCTGGATGCGCTCGACCACGTTCGCGATGGTGAAGGTCTTGCCCGAACCGGTCACGCCGAGCAGCGTCTGTTGCGCAACGCCGGCCTCGAAGCCGTTGATCAGACGCTCGATCGCCGGCGGTTGATCGCCCGAGGGCTTGAACGGGGAAACGAGCTGGAAGCGGTCGGCCATCGGGACTCCAGGTTGACCTTCAATTATAGACCGCGCTGCCGCGGCCACTTCGACGATCGGCGTCGGTCGCAAGACGTTCGCGCGCGCGGGGAAATTTCCTACAGGCGGAGATGGTGCCCGGCGATCGTTGCGACAAGGCCCGTTTCCTAACATGGCGGCGTCGTCTAACGGAGCCTCGCCATGCGCAAGTACGCGCTTTCTCCCTGCGGATTCACCCTGGTCGAACTGCTGATGACGCTTTCGATACTGGCCGTCCTGCTCGCGCTCGGCGTGCCGGCCTACGGCAAGTTGATCGGACACACACAAGGCCACAGCGCCGGCAGCATGCTGCAAGCCTCGTTGAATGCGGCGCGCATCGCCGCCGTCAGTCGCACCGCCCACGTCGTCGCCTGTCCGAGCGAAGATCAGCTGACCTGCAGCCACACGACCCAATGGCATCACGGCTGGCTGTTGTTCGCGGATGCCGATCATGACGGCGAGCGCTCGGACGACGAAACCCTGCTGCAGGTGACGCAGGCGCAGCCAAACGGTGTCGCAATCGTCACCACCACTGGCCGGCCGCACGTCGTCTTCAAGCCGGACGGTCGGGCGGACGGCAACAATCTGACCTTGACGGTGTGCGATCGCGTCGCCGGCGCCGCCGATGCGACGTCCCTGATCATCAATATGGCGGGACGGGTGCGCAGCTCGAAAGCCAGCCTGGAAGCCGCCGCGCGTTGTCTGCAGGTCGCCGGATGAATGCGCAAGCGCCGCCCAGACGAGGCCGAGGGCCGCGCATGATGCGACTGCGGTCGATGAAAGCCGGCGACGCCGCCCCGGCTGAACTGAGGCTGCGCGCTTTTCGCCCGACGAACGGTTTTGGCAATCGGCGACGCGGGTGTATCGTTACGGTATGACCGCCCAACCCCCGCGCATTCCGCCCCCGCCCATTCCCCAGCTCGACTGGACCTCACCGGCCGCCTATCTGGATTCCTGCAACGATTGGCTGGATCGCATGCAGGAATGGCAGATGTCCACGCTGCCGGAATGGATCGAGCAATCGCGCCGCTATCTGCTGCAGCGTGCCCTGCTCGATCCCGAGACGAAGGTCAACCTGCCGGATGTGCGCATTGCCACGGCGTCGATACCCTCGCAGCCGCTGTTTGCCGTTCCGGAAATGCGCCTGCCCTCGGTAGACTGAAACGCTGGCTGCAAATTCCCCGGTCACGATGAACGCGCAACACGCACAGGCGCCGCAGAGCTGCGCGCACCGCGATTGCGGCTGCAAGGTGCAGCCCGGACAACGCTTCTGCAGTGAGTATTGCGAGCACTCGGCGCGCAATACGCATGATTCGCACGATGGCGTTTGCGAGTGCGGCCACAATCCCTGCGGAGCGCGCTGAGTCGTTCAGCGCGGCAGCATCGAGCCGACGCGACGGTCTGTTTCAGGGTCAAGCGAGCGCGACGTCATCGCGCCAGGAAGTCAATGTGAAAAGCGCGCTAGCGCCGCTCAGTCGGCGTCGGATTCGTCGGCGCGCCGCACGTCGGCCGGCGCCCTTTCGTCGCGCTGCAGGTTTTCCCAGGCCTCCCGCTGCAAGCGCTGCAGGGTCTTCAGGAAATCGGGCGAACTGGCATCCAGATGGTCCAGGCCCAGGCGCGTCAAGATGTCGTGACTCATGGCTATCCCTGTTGCGAAGTTCGATCTCGGTTGCGTTAGCGCCGCAGCTGACACGCGTCGCGCGAATGTGACATTTGATGGTGCTGCCTAACCCCGCCGATCGGCGACGCGGCGCTCCGGCTTGCAATAAGTGCTCTTGCAATCGCCGAGGCCGGGAATACGCGTCGCGATGCTGGTGTTTTCCGGGCGTATCGCCAGCAACGCGGCAACCACTGGCAGCATGCCGCGCAGGACAACAATGGAATTACTGTACAAGTGGATCCAGCGGCTCATGGCGGTCTTCCGTAGTGGTTAGCGTGCATAAGCAAGGGACGGGCCAAAAGACCGCGGCGCTAAAAGCGGCGTGAAAGCCGGGCGAAAGGCGGACGGTTCAAGCTGTAGCCAGAAAATGAATGGTCGATTGTCGCGAGGCACGGCCGTTCGAGGCTGGTTTGTTAAACTTTTGTTTTTTGCCATTGCGCCGATGATCAAATCTTCCGAGTTCTACCTGCGCGGCGGCCGTTCCGGCGTCCTGCTGATCCACGGCCTGACCGGCACGCCGACCGAGATGCGCTTCGTCGGCAACGGTCTCAACCGTGCCGGCTTCAGCGTGCTCGGCATGCAGCTCGCCGGGCATTGCGGCGACGAAGCCGACCTGCTCGCGACCGGCTGGCACGACTGGTACGCCAGCGTCACCGCCGCTGCCGAACGCCTGCGCGAGCAGGTCGACCATCTGTTCGTCGCCGGACTTTCGATGGGTGCGGTGCTCGCATTGAAACTGGCGATCGACCAACCGCGCGCGATCGACGGTGTCGGCCTTTACGGCACCACCTTCTTCCACGATGGCTGGGCGACGCCCGGCATTGGCCGCTTCGCCTTTCTACTGCCGCTGCTGACCTCGCTCGGCATCGGCCGCGGTCGCGTATCGGCGGAAACCGAGCCTTACGGCATCAAGGACGAGCGCATTCGCAACCGCATCGTCGGTGCGATGCTCTCCGGTGATAGTCATGCCGCCGGACTGGCTGGTTTTCCGTGGCCGTCGCTGGCCGAGTTCCAGCGTCTGTCGCTGCATGTGCGCAATCGCATCGGGCGCGTGCGCGCGCCCTGCTTCGTCGCGCATTCGTCGAACGACGACGTCGCCAGTCTGCGCAACGTGCGCATCGTCCAGAACGGCGTGCATGCGCCGGTGGAAACCCTGCTGCTCGACAACAGCTACCACATGATCACAGTCGACCAGGAACGCGGCAAGCTGATCGAGGGTTCGGCCGCGTTCTTCCATCGCATTGCCGAGCGCGCGCCGCTCGAACTGCCAGGCGGTGCCGCGATGGCGACTGCGATCGACTGATGATGGCCACGCGCGCGGACGCGGCGGCGCCAGGCTTACACAACCTGCTCGAACCAGCGGCGCTGGTCGGACATTTTCTCGCGCACCCGCCGCAGGATTTTTTGGCGCTGACCACGCCGCTCGGCGCGCCGGCCTTCATCGCGCGCTTCGATTTGCTGACGACCGCGGACGATGCGCTGCGCCATCGCGTCAGCGCGCTGCCCTTGTATCGCTGGTGGGGACGGCTGCTGCGACCGCGCACCTGCTTCATCGGAACCACGGTTTCCGAATACGCTCTGCTGCCAGTCGACGCCGGTGCCGATGCGCTCGTGCGCGAATGGCTGACCGACTACGCACGCCGCCACGCCTTCCTGATCGTCAAGGACATTCCGCACGAATCGCCCCTGCTCGACCAGGCCAGCAACGCCTCGGCACGAACACTCAGCCTCGCCTGCGAGCAATCCGGCTTCGTCCTGCTCGAAGGCCAGGCGCTGGCCTGGGTGCCGATCGACTTCGAATCGACCGACGCCTATCTGGCGCGTCTGTCCTCGTCGCGACGCAAGGACATCCGGCGCAAACTGCGCGCGCGCGACGGCCTCGAAATCAGCGAGATCGCGACCGGTGACGCATTCTTCGCCGATGCTGCCGTGCGCGATGAGTTCTATGCGCGCTACCTCGAGGTCTATCGCCAGAGCGAGATCCATTTCGACCTGCTCACGCGCGAGTTCTTCGACGCGGTGCTGCAGGACGCCTCGATTGCCGGCACCGTGTTCGTCTACCGCCACGCCGGCCGCATGATCGGCTGGAACCTCTGCTTCGTGGTCGGCGAAACCCTGGTCGACAAATATGTCGGCTTCGCCTACCCGGATGCGCGCGCGCACAATCTGTATTTCGTCAGCTGGATACAAAATCTCGACTTTGCGGTGCGCCGCGGACTCGCCTGCTACGTCGCGGGCTGGACCGACCCGGAAATCAAGTCCTATCTCGGCGCGCGCTTCACCTTCACGCGCCACGCGGTGCGTCCGCGCAGCCGTATGCTGCGGGCAGCGCTACGCCGACTCAGTCGACATTTCGAAAGCGATCGCGCCCGTCTCGACGGCAGAAGCGTCGACACGCACACCCCGCGATCCAAACCTGGACACCCGATTGAACGCGCCGCTCGTTCTTGATTTCGACGCCTCGGTCGGCGCGTTGCCGGGTGCGCATGTCATCGACCTCGCCGATTGGCAGGAAGCGATCCGCTTCGGTTGCAGTCTGCGTCGCTTGCGCGAGCTCACCCGCGAGATCGAGCGACGATTGCCGGCCGTCTACGGCACCGTCTTCCTCGGCAGCGGCGACTATCACCATCTGACCTGGCCTCTGGTCGAGCGGCGCGCCGCGCAAGGTCCATTCGACGTCGTCGTATTCGACAATCATCCGGACAACATGCGCTTTCCGTTCGGTGTGCATTGCGGTTCCTGGGTACGCAAGGTCGCCTTGTTGCCGCATGTCGCGCACGTCCACGTGCTCGGCATCAGTTCGGCCGATGTGTCCGCCGCGCACGCGTGGGAGAACTACCTGACGCCGCTGCGCCGCGGCAAGCTCACCTACTGGACCGTCGGCGTCGATACGCGCTGGGCCACGCGACTCGGACTCGGCGCCGCGTTCCGGCCGTTCGATACGCCGGCTGCGCTGATCGAACGCTTCATCGAATCGCGCCGCGCATCGACGCGGCCGGTGTACCTGTCGATCGACAAGGACGTGCTCAGTCCCGAGGTCGCGCGTACGAACTGGGACCAGGGCCGCCTCGGCGACGCCGACTTGTTTCGCGTCATCGACGCGCTGCGCGGACGCCTCATCGGCAGCGACATCACCGGCGACGTCTCCGCCTATCGCTATCGCACCTGGTGGAAGCGCAAGCTCAGCGCGCTCGACGAGCAGCCCGCGATCGATGCCGCGCAACTCGCGACCTGGCAGGCGCAACAGCATGCCTTGAACCTGCGTCTGCTCGGGCGCATTGCCGATGCAAGCCGAGGCGCCTGATGACCGAGACGACGGTTCCCGATTTCTTCTGGAAATTCCCGATGCAGCGCGTGCGGACGACGGATCTCGACGAGGCACTCGCCGATACCGCCGCGCCGCTGACGATCCTGTTCCTGTGGGGTCACGATTGCCCGAACTGCGATGTCGCCAAGCGCGCGATCCTGAACTCCGCCGAGCGCTTCCGCTGGCCCGAGGTGCGCTGGCTGCACGGCAACGTGTACGAACAGCCGGAACTCGCGACGCGCTTCGGTCTGCACGGCGTCCCGGCATTCTTCGTGTTCCGCGGCACGCGCAAGCTCGGCCGCATCACGCCATGGCCGGGGCCGGATGCGTTCGTCAGTGCCATTGAAACGCAGGTTGCCACACTCGCCAGTGCAACGATCGCCTCGCAGGATCGCGACGAACACCCTTGACGTCTCCTACGGCGCGGCTTCGAGCGCTGCGCAGATAGCTTCGAAATCCTCGTCGCCGAGCCACGGGCTGTTCGAGATCGTCAACGTCGTTGCTGCAAACGCGCGCGCGTTCGGAACGTCATGCCTGCCGACAAAAGCTTGCAGGTAGTCGTAGTCGGGGAGCGCGTGAATGAACAGACGATTGACGCCAAGCCCGGCGCTCCAGAGCCGGCACAGCAATTCGTCGCGCACGGCCTCACACGGCAGGCGCAGCAACAGAAACGGCCAGACGCCTTGCCCATCGGGCGTGTCGGCGATGACGGCGACGCCGGGAATGGCTGCCAGGCGCAGGTTGCGACGCTGCGCCCGTGCCGAGCATTCATTGAGGAATGGCGGCAATCGCGCGAACGCATGCGCAGCAACCGACTGGCGCCAGCGACCGAGTGTGTGCAGCGGAATCGTCGCGCCGAAATCGTCGCCGACAGCGCCGATCAAATCGCCGTGCCGTAACGCACGTCGCAGCGGCGCGCCGTAGGCGAGACCCAGCAACGATGGGCGATAGAACACGTGATAGCCGAGCAACTGCAGCGAGCGCTGCAGTTCCCAGCCGAGGCGTTGCGGCACGATTTCGCGGCTCGTGCGGTCGAACTCGCGGCGCAACGAGGCATCGCGCGCGACGAGCACGCCGCCTTCAAACGTAGTCAAACCCTTGCCGACCGCCAGGCTGAAGAAGCCGGCATCGCCAGCGAGACCGACCGACCTACCGTGCCGGCGTGCGCCGAGCGCCTGCGCCGCGTCTTCGATCACGAACGCGCCAACCCTGCGCGCGATGGCCAGGGCGGTGTCGACATCGGCAACCCGTCCGGCCAGATGGGTCGGCACGATCGCGAGCGTGTCGCGGTCACACTGCTGCGCAAGTTGCGCGGCGTCGAAGTCGATCGAATTCGGCGCGAGATCGCACAGACGCAATTCGAGTCCGCAATGCGCCACCGCCAGCGCAACCAGCGGACAGGTGTACGCCGGTACCACGACGACGCGGCGCCCACTCAACCGATGCAACGCGGTCAACGCGACGACCAGGCTGGCGGTGCCCGAGCATTCGAGCTGCACGGCTTCAGTTTCGAGGAATTCAGCCGCGCATTGCGCGAGGCTGTCGCGCCACGACGATCCGACCGCAGGCAACAGGTCGCTCCAGCGCGGCGGCAACCCGGCCGTCGGCGGAACTTCGTGGCTAGGCGGGCGGCTTTTCGCCATCGGTTTCGCTGATCGCGAGGCAGACGATGCCGGCGATGATAAGCGCACTGCCGAGCAGTTGCGGCGTGCCGATGGGATCGCCGAACAGCTTCCAAGACAGCGCCATCACGCTGATCACCTCCAGATGCGAAGCCGCGAACGCCGGTCCGATTGGTGCGTGCTCGAGCAAGGTCATCCAGGTCAGGAATGCGCCGATGTAGCAGGCGATCGCGCAATACACCCACGGCGTGGACAACGCGCGCAGCACCCAGGCGAGATCCGCTTCCGGCGGCATCGCATGATTCGCGGTGAGCTTGAAGCAGATCTGCGCGAAGGTGTCGAAGCAGACCAGCACGAGAAACCCGATCAGGTAGAAGCGACGCATCAGGACAATCCCACCACGGCGACGCCGGCGGCGACGAGCAGGATGCCGAGCGTGCGCAGCGGCGAGAGCTTTTCGTTGAACAGCAGGCGTCCAGCGATCATCACGGCCACGATGTTGATCGAACCGAGCAGAACACCTTCAGATAGCGTCACCAGCGAGAGGAAGGCGAGCCAGACCAGGAATTCGCCGACGTAGCAGCCGATGCCGCACCAGATCCACGGTCGCCGCGCCATCGCGCGCCAGCGCGCGAGACCCTCGCCCAGGTCCGGCCCGGCCGCCGCAGCCTTGAACGAAAGCTGCCCGAAAGTATCGAGCAGTATGTTGAGCAGCCACAGAGTGACCACGGTCGTGGACATCGGATTGCCTTCGCGAGCAGGCCGGTGCTGCGACCCGCGGATACGAGTGGAAGCCGCGCAGTATGCCCGCGCAGCGCCACAGCGTCGACCGCCGCCGCGGCGTGCGCTTGAAGATCACGCGGCAGCCGGCGATCATGCCGGCCACCCGCAGCCGCGTCGCCAGCGCCGATGCGCGACGAAACCAAGGAGACGTGGAATGAGCAGCGTTCAGGACACCGTGTTCGACATCATCTCGAAGGAGTCCGGCGTCGATCGCGCCCGCATCACTCCGGAGGCGACGCTGAAGGATCTCGAGATCCAGTCGCTCGACGCCGTGCAGATCATTTTCGAGATCGAGGATCACTTCAAGATCACGATGCCGGACCGCGATCCGAACTTCGACACGGAATCGGTCAAGGGGCTGGTCGACGCGGTCGAGAAGCTGGTCGCCGCGCAGCCGCCCGCTGCGGGCTGAACGATTCGTCGCAGCGAGCGCTTCGAATATGCATCGCGTCGTCATCACCGGCATGGGCGCTGTCACGCCGCTCGGCCACACTGCGCCGGCCACCTGGAGCGCCATGCGTGAAGGTCGCTGCGCGATCGGACCGATCACCAGCCTGCCGCGCGAATCGCTGCGCTTCGGCATCGCCGCCGAAGTGCAGGGCTTCGATCCTCTGCAGCACTTCGATGAAAAGCGCCTGATCCTGCTCGACCGCGTCTCGCAGTTCGCACTGGTCGCCGCGCGCGAAGCGGTCGCGCAGTCCGGCATCGACTTCGCGGCGGATGGCATCGGCGAAAACACCGCCGTCATCATCGGCAGCGGCGTCGGCGGCGAACAGACGCACGATGCCGCCTCGCGCAGGCTCTACGGCGAGAACAATCCGCGCCTGCACCCGTTGACGATCGTGCGCCTGATGGCCAACGCACCGGCCTCGCAGATCAGCATCGAACACCGCCTTACCGGCCCCGCCTTCGCGACGGTCAGCGCCTGCTCCTCGGCGAACCATGCGTTGACGCAAGCGTTTCATATGGTGCGCGGCGGTGTCGCCGACGCCGCACTCGCCGGTGGCAGCGAGGCGTGCATCACATACGGCGTGATCAAGGCGTGGGAAGCGATGCGCGTGATGGCCGACGACACCTGCCGACCGTTCTCGAAGCAGCGCCGCGGCATGGTGCTCGGCGAGGGTGCCGGCGTATTCGTGCTGGAAACCCTGGAGCACGCGCGGCAACGCGGCGCCACGATCCTCGCCGAGTTCGTCGGCGCCGGCATGTCGGCCGATGCCGGCGACATCGTATTCCCGTCCGAGGCCGGAGCGGCAAAAGCGATCCAGCGCGCGTTGAACGACGGCGCTCTGGCAGCGCAGGACATCGACTACATCAACGCACATGGCACGGCGACGCCGGCAAACGATCCGACCGAGACCAAGGCGATCCGCCGCGTGTTCGGCGCCCATGCCGACCAGCTCGCGGTGTCGTCGACCAAGTCCATGCACGCACATGCGCTTGGCGCGGCCGGTGCGCTCGAACTGGTGGCCGCGATCGGCGCATTGCGCGACAGCGTCGTGCCGCCGACCGCGAATTTCCTCGACGCGGATCCCGAGTGCGATCTCGACTACGTGCCCAACGTCGCGCGCGCGAAAAAAGTGCGCGCGGTGCTGTCGAATTCGTTCGCGTTCGGTGGATTGAATG
This sequence comes from Dokdonella sp., assembly GCA_040005635.1. Lineage (GTDB taxonomy): Bacteria > Pseudomonadota > Gammaproteobacteria > Xanthomonadales > Rhodanobacteraceae > Dokdonella_A. Next base: position 50,474 of record JBDTYM010000004.1, read on the forward strand.
CAGTGCTCGCGCTCAAACGGGCGCCGTGAATCCGGCGCGCCTGCAGCTGCAGCAGGGCCGCGCAGATGATCGATCCGGGCCGGGCACTGAAGCGATGACGCTGCGATGAGCCTTCTGGCGCGGAGCCGCGCGCCACGCCGAAGGTTGCAGGCCTGATCGTGCTCGTGGCAGCAATCGCGGCCTTCGCGCTCGGTGCGCCACAATGGTTCGGCCTGCATGAGGCCAGCACTGTAGGCCCTTCGCTGTTGACGCATGGCTTGTTGTTGGTGCTGTCCCTGTTAAATATCGCCGGTTCGCTGCCGCTGTGGATACTCGGCGCCGTATTTGCGTAGTGAGCGTGCGCTCGATCGAAGACGCTTGCTGAAGTCGACCTGCGCACCGCGTAACTCCGGCGCGTTTCGCTACTATGCAGGTCGATTCCTCCCCGCACTGCGCAGCATTGCGTGCGCTGCGGCCGCTCGATCCTGCTGGGGACGCCTCTTGGTCCGACTTGCACTGTTGCTGCTGGGTATCGACTTCGTGCGCGCACGCTGGCGCGCACTCGCGGCGATCGGCGTGATCTGGCTGCTGCTCGGTATCGCGCTGTTCATCGATGCGCTCGATGGGGTGTTGTATTTCCCGCTGAACGCGTTTGCCTGGCTGCTGCTGGTGGAAGGCGTGGTAGCGCTGCTCGTCGCGTTCAGCGGACTGGTGCGGCAGAACGCATTGCGTATCGCCAAAGGCCTGCTGTTCATCGTGATTGCGGCCCTGATCATTGCACCGCTGCGTCACAACGGCGACTTCGCGCTGGCGATGCTGTTCGGTCTGCTCTTCACGATCGGCGGCGCGCTGCGCGTCTCGGCTGCATGGGTCGTGCGCTTCGGGGGCTGGCGCGGTGCGATGGGTGCCGGCGTGCTCGAATTGCTGTTCGCGACCTTCATGTTCGAACCGTGGCCGACGCACTACGCCGGTACCGTGCCCTACTGCATCGGCTTCGGTCTGGCACTGACCGGCTGGAGCCTGATCCGGCTCGCCTTGCGCTTGCGCAATGCGCCTGATGATGCGCGCGGCCTGCTGTCGTCGAGACGCGGCCATGCGCCGATCCACACGCCGATTGCGAGCGACGACGAGGTTGCGCCGACAGCGGACCTGATCGTGCACGTGTGGACCCCGGTCGGTTCGGCGAGCGACGCGTTGCGTCGTCCGATCGTCGATCGCTACATCGCCGCGATCGACGGCAAAGGCGTCATCTCGACCGGCCACGCGGCGCTGGAAATGCCGCCGGATCTCTATGTCAGCCACTATCCTGCGGTCGAAATCGAACGTTCACCGGACCAGTTCAACCAGACGCTGCTGGCGACCGCCGAAAACAACGTGCCGGGTCGCTTCCAGCCGAGCTATGCATTCGAGTCACGCGACTGGTGCGAGTCGACCGAGAAAGTCGTGTTCAGCGATTACAGCCCGCTGCGCCTGCACGTGTTCTGGGCGCACTACAGCCGCGATACCACCTACAACCTGACCAATCGCAATTGTTCGAGTACGGCGATTGCCGCGCTCGAAGCATCGCTCGAAGGCGTGATCGGTCGCCGCGGCGGCGGCTGGCGCAGCTTCGCGCGTGTCTTGCTGAGTCCGGAAACCTGGGTTGCCAGCCAGCTCTATCGACGCGCGGAGACGATGGCGTGGACGCCAGGACTGGCGCTCGACTATGCACGTGCGCTGCGCGGCATCGTGCAGCCGCAGGCGGTCGCCTGGCTCACGCTGGCGCGAATGGCGATGCGCACCGGGCGGCAGTCGCATCCGCCAACGAATGCTTCGGCCGTATCACCCGACGAAGACGACTGATTCAGTCGTGCACGTCGCGCAAGACGAATTGCGCATGCGACACGCGCAGCCTGCGCACGTGTCGCGGACCCTCGTAGTAACGCGCGACCGTCAGCACGGCGCGCAGCGACAAGGGGATTTCCGGCGAGGATCGCTCGATCACGATGAAGTCGCGCAACGCGTCCGCCTCCAGCGCCGCGGCGCCCACGATGACCGCGCCATCGAGTGTGCTCGGCGCTGAGGTTTCGTTGCGCATCGAGAGCGTCCAGCCGGCTGGAACGACGGGCAACGATTTCAGCCGCGCTCCCTTGATCTCGATATGCAAGGCCGTGATGCGCTCATCGGCGCCGAGCGTCAGCGTCGGGATCGATACGCGGTAGCTGTGCGTATCATCCGCTGCGGCTGCCGTGCTCGTTAGCCAGAGCAGCGCTGCCGCCAGCAGCATGCGGGGCAGCGAACGCTTCACGTGCGCCTCAGAGCTGGCTGGCCCAATCGGTCGTTTCGAACCAGTACGTCTCGCGCGCGTTCAACCAGCCACTCGCCTGGCTGTCGACGATCCACGCGTTCAGCACGTCGAGCAGGTCGCGATCACCGAGGCGCACCGCGAGTCCATGCGCCGTGCGTGCGAGCGGGTCGCTGACGAGCGCGCGCAACTGCTTGGGGTAGATTTTTTCCAGCAGCAGCGGCGTCGGCGCTTCCGCCACGTAGCCGTCGAACTTGCCCTCGCGCAGATCCTCGATCGCCTGCTCCTCGTCGTCGATCTCGATGATCTGCGCCTGCGGCAGACGACTGCGCGCAATGTCGACGTTCAAGGTGCCCTTGTGCGCGGCGATGCGCTTGCCGGGTGCAGTGGCCAGTTCGCGCGTACCGCCCTGCGGATAACGGCTGCGATTGACCACGACGGCGATATCGTATTCGCCATAGGGCTGACTGAAACGCGCGAGCAACGCGCGTTGCGGCGTGATGCTGAGACCGGAAACGATCACATCGAATTGATTCGTGCGCAAGTCGTACAACAGCGCAGGCCACGAGGTCGTGACGATCTCGACGCGCCAGCCCATGTCCGCGCCGATCTTCTTCGCCAGATCGATCGAATAGCCGACCAGCTCGCCGCTCCTGTCGTGCATGACCCAGGGTGCATTGATTGCGACACCGACGCGCAGCAGCTTGGATGTCTCGATCCTGGCCAGGCTCGAAGTGCCTGTCAGTGGTAATGCAGGCTTGCCTGGCGGCGGATTCTGCGCCACTGCCGCAGCAGCCTGCTGTGTCGGCCCGGAAGGGGACTGGTCAGCTGCGATTGCGCTGAACGCGCACAGGGCCAGGTACGCGGCGAGCAGAAGGCGTGTCATCGTGAGCTCCCTCAATCCCGGTACAGATCGATGGTCGGGCGACCGTCGTCGTCGATCAACTGGAAGCCGTCGCGGGTCGGCTGCGCCGTGTAGTGACGGTTGCCGAGATAGACACCGTCGCCATCGACCTGGCCGTCGAGCCGGTAGCGGTCCTGGTAGCCGCTGACGCGTCCGCTGCCATCGATATTGACCGCAACGTCATCGCCGGAGCGGCGATCGCTGCCGTGAAAACCGCCGACCGCCCAGCCGGGTACGCGGTCGCGACCATAGTCGCGCTCGTACGCATGATCGGACCGATGGTCATGGTCGGACTTGTCCGAACTCAGGATCGCACCGAGGATCGCGACCGCAGCGACGCCGGCGACGATCTCACCGGTCTTGTCCTTGTGATGCCCGTTGGCGCGGCGAAAGCCATATTCGAAAATCGCGCCACAGCCGTCATCCACCCAGATGCCGCGGCCGTCGTAGCCCCAATTGCGACCCTGCTCGCAGCGTGTCTTCGACTGCTGGTGGGTCAGCTGCACGACATTGCCAGTATCGGCCCGGCAATAGGTGTAGCGATAATTCTGGCTGGTGCATTCGATCTGGCCGTCGGCACGTGCATTCGTGATGCCGCCCCCGACCAGCAAGACCACGGCAAGACATGCAAGGCGCTCGATACGCATCGATATCCCCTTTGCGCGGATCGGTGGCGGCGCCGACCGACGTGCCCGGAATATACACTGCGAACCGTCGCGCCGGCATGACGCCGCAGAAGGAGTCGAAGCATGCCGAATCGATCGGCCGAACCCGTCACGCCTGTCGAGGCATTCGATCGTCGTCGTCTGTTCTCCTCGGTGGCCGTTATCGCCGCGGCAGCGATCTTCGGCCTGACCTACGGGCTGAGTGCGCCGCTGATCGCAGTGGATCTGGCCGCGCGCGGCGCTGGGGAATCTCTGATCGGCCTCAACGCGGCCATGCATGCGGTCGGCGTGTTGTCGATCGCGCTGTTCCTGCCGCGCCTGGCCGTGCGCTTCGGTGCGCAGCGCCTGATCGTCGCCGCGTTGATCCTGAGCACATTGACCTTGCTGGCGTTTCCGCAGGTGCCTGGCATCGCCTTCTGGTTCCCGCTGCGCCTGCTCCTCGGCGTCGCCGCGGAGACATTGTTCGTACTCACCGAAACCTGGACCAACGACCTCAGCCTGGCGCATCTGCGCGGGCGTATGATGGCCGTCTATACGGCTTCATTGTCGCTCGGCTTCGCTGGCGGCCCGGCCATTCTGTCGGTCGTCGGCTCAAACCGCAGTGCGTACTGGATCGGCGCGGCGATTGCGGCGATCGCGATCGTGCCGCTGCTGAATCCGCGGCTGCTGCCGCCGCAACCGATGCGGATCTCCACGACGAAACCTTTGCAATACTTCCGGCTCGCCCCCATCGCGATCGCGACGACCTTGCTCAATGCGGCGGTCGAGACGGCCGGCCTCTCCTTCATCGCGTTGTACGCGACCGGCATGGGCTGGAGCGAACAACAAGGCCTGCGCCTGGTGTCGACGCTGATGATAGGCGCGATCGTGCTGCAGCTGCCGATCGGCTGGCTTGCCGATCGCGTGAATCCGCGCCGGCTAGCGTTGTTGCTTGCCATGTTGTCTGCCGTCGGCGCACTCGCGTGGCCGTGGATGCTCGGCCAGACGTGGCTCGCGTTCACGCTCGTGTTCGTCTGGGGCGGCCTGTTCGTCGGCATCTACACGGTCATGCTGTCGATCGTCGGCAGCCGCTTCAGCGGCGGCGACCTGATCGGCATCTATGCGGTGATGAGTATTGCCTGGGGCGGCGGCGCGCTGATCGGGCCCTCCATCGTCGGCATCGCGATGCAGCGAAGTCCGACCTACGGGCTGCCGTATGCGATCGCCGCCGGTTGCGCCTTGTTCGCTTTGTTCATGGCAACGCGCCGCAGCGCAACCTGATGTCACGAGATGCGACGTGTGGTTACACGCGTGCTTCGCGACGCGATGGCCTCGTTATACTCGATCAGACGATCACTCGATTGCAGGAGCACTCTTCATGATAGGGAATTTCAGAACGACGGCGTTGCGCTCGGCGTGCATGCTCGCGCTGGCAGCAGTCAGCCCTGCCGCCTTCGCCGATCCTTCACCGGCGCTCGATCGCGTGAGTCTGTGGCTCGGCGGTTATTACCTGGATACCGACGTCGCGTTGAAGGCCAGTACGCCGGCCGGCGACATCTCGACCGGCAAGGTCGATCTGGAGAGCGGCCATGAGACGGTCGGCCGCGCGCGCCTGGATTTCCTGCTGTTCGACAACCAGGGCCTCACGTTCGACTACTACACGCTGAGCCACTCCACTGCGCAGACGTTGGCGAAGCCGTTCGACTACGCGGGCATTCCGTTCGAGCTGGATTCGACACTGCGCGGCAAACTCGACTTCACCGCCGGCAGCGCCTCGTACCACTGGTGGTTCGGCGAGGCAAACGATGTCTTCGGCATTGGTCTGGGCTGCACTTACTACAAGGCCAAGCTCGGCATCGACGGCCGCGTCGCACTCGGCGGCCAGAGCGCCGCGGCGAGCGCGCGTTGGGACGACGACGCGGTCGCGCCGCTGATCACGCTCGCCTACAAGCATGCGTTCTCGGACGAGCTGCGCGTCTATCTGGATGCATCGGGTGTCAAGAAAAGCGGCGGCAAGCTGTCCGGCCATATCTATGATGCGCGCGCTGGTGTCGAATGGTTCCCGTGGCACAACGTCGGCGTCGGTGCGGAATACGGCTACACGCGCATTCACCTCGACCACAACGGCGACAGTTACGATGCGAACCTTGATATCAAACTCGACGGCCCCGCGTTCTTCGCACGCTACCGTTTCTGAGCGATTGCGGCGAAGATCGTCACGTCGGTTCATTCATCGGGAGTTTGCACATGACACTGTGGCTTCGCCTCACCCTCGGCCTGCTTTCGATGGCACCGTTGTATGCATTCGCCGATGACGCTGCGAAAGCAGACGCCGCACTCAATGCGAACTACAAGTCGCTGCTGTCGCAGCTCGACGGCGCCAACCAGCAGCGCCTGCGTGACGCGCAGCGTGCCTGGATCGCGTTTCGTGACAAGGAATGCAGCTTCCGCGCGCAAGGCAGCGAAGGGGGCACGGCCAGCGCGCTTGCAAGTTCGGGTTGCCTTGCCGAACTCAGCCAACAACGCGCCGATGCGCTGAAGCGGCAGCTCGACTGCCCCGAAGGTGACATCACCTGCGTGCCGCGCAACCGCGCGGTGGCGGAGACAGGCGCGGACGTCGCCTGCAGCAAGAGCGCCGGCCAGCTGAAGGCCGAGGCCTATGTTCAACAGTGTCAGCAGGTATCGCCGGCAACGCATCCGCCGTGCAATGTCGCCAATGCCTGCGATCTGATGATCGACGAGATCAAGCGCGGCTGCGCGATGATCGACAAGAACGCGCCCGCGTTCTGCGCAAGCTACGCGAAATAGACCGCGGCGCTTTGTGAAGGCCGCTCGCCGACGCCCTGCGAAGGATGGCGACGGTCTTTGCAACGGTTTGCCGGTCGCGCTGAGCCCACTTGGGTCGGGTTCAGTCCGACCCCGCTAGCGTTCCGCCCGGATTGAGCGCCCGTCGGGCGCCTGCCGAAGGAGAGGGAAACATGCGAGGTTCCAAGAGCTTGATATTGGCCGCTGCGCTGGCCGTAGTCGGTGCCTGCGCGTTGCACGCAAATCCGGCAGAGGCGCGCGTGAACGTGAGCATCTACGCGACGTCGGAGCCACCACCGCTGCGTACGGAAGTCGTACCCAGACCGCGCCATGGCTACGTCTGGGTGCCAGGGTCGTGGAACTGGGGCCACCGCCGCTACAACTGGTCGAAAGGCCACTGGTTGCGCGAACGGCGCGGCTATCACTACGCACCGGCACGCTGGGAGCGCGATGGCGACCGCTGGCGTCACGTCGACGGGCGCTGGGATCACTGAGCGATTCCAGCGAATTGCTCGAATGAGGACGCCCGCCAATCAGCGGGCGTTTTCTGACTGCATTCGAGATCAGGCGCGCTTCGCGCGCGTCAGCACCTGATCGAGCAGCTTCAGACCGAGATCGATTTCCTCACTGCTGATGTGCAGCGACGGTGCGAACGTGATGACGTTCTTGTGGTAGCCACCGACATCGAGCACGAGGCCGATGGGCTTTCCGTCGTGCTCGAGTTCGCCGGCGAGGCCGATATCGACCATCCTGTCGAGCAACTTCTTGTTCGGCGTGTAGCCGTCGGCTTCGCAGATCTCCCCACGCAGGGCGAGGCCGAGGCCATCGACGTCGCCGATTTCCTTGTGACGCTTCTGCAGGTCCTTGAGCCCTTCGAGGAAGTGCTTGCCCTTGGCCATCACCATCGACTCGTAGTCCGTCTCGGCGAGCATCTTCATCGTCTCGAGGCCGACCGCGGTGCCGAGGGGGTTCGAAGCGAACGTGGAGTGCGTCGAGCCAGGCGGGAACACGCTCGGGTTGATCAACTCCTCACGCGCCCAGATGCCGGCGAGCGGATTGAGGCCGTTGGTCAACGCCTTGCCGAACACCAGCACGTCGGGCTTGACGCCGAAATGCTCGATCGCCCACAGCTTGCCGGTGCGGAAGAAGCCCATCTGGATTTCGTCGACGACGAGCAGGATGCCGTACTTGTCCAGCACGCGCTTGAGGCCGGTGAAGAAATTCGGCGGCGGAATCACATAGCCGCCAGTACCCTGAATCGGCTCGACGTAGAACGCGGCGTACTCGCACTGACCGGCCTTGGCGTCCCACACGCCGTTGTATTCGGTCTCGAACAGACGCTCGAACTTCGCCACGCAATGTTCGCCGTACTCTTCCTTCGACATGCCCTTTGGGCCGCGGAAGTGATACGGGAATTCAATGAACTGCGCGCGATCGAAATGGCCATAGCGGCGGCGGTAGCGATACGACGAGGTGATCGCGGACGCGCCGAGCGTGCGACCGTGATAGCCGCCCTCGAACGCGAACACCAGGCTCTTGCCGTTCGATGCGTTGCGCACGATCTTCATCGAATCTTCGACCGACGACGATCCGCCGACGTTGAAATGCACGCGCCCCTTGTTACCCCATTTCCGTTCGGCATCCTGCGCAACCCTCTTCGCCAGCTCGATCTTGGTCGGATGGAGGTACTGGCTGGCGACCTGCGGCAGCGTATCGATCTGCTGCTTCAGAACGTTGTTGAGGCGCGCATTCGAGTAGCCGAAGTTGACTGCCGAATACCACATCTGCAAGTCGAGGAACGGCGTGCCGTTGCCGTCGTAAAGATAACTGCCTTCGCAGCGCGCGAAGATCTTCGGCGGCTCCGAATAGTGCACGGTGTCGCCGAACGAGCAGTAGCGGGCTTCGTCGGCGAGCAGTTCGGCGTCGCCGGGGGCAAGCGCGGTCTTGGAAATATCGATGTTCAACGGAGAATCTCCACGATGGCAGCCGCGTCAGCCGCGGCAATCAGTTGGGTTGCGGATGTCGGGGCACTGATGCCGCGCGCAGGCCGTTCCGGGATCAGACCGACTGCAAGGACAGCGCGAACGGAACTTCGCTGCCGTGCGCGGCGAGTTCGCCGGCGAGCAGGACCGGCAGCAGCTCGATCGCGTCGGCAAAGCCGGTGATTGGCACGTAGGGGATTCCGGCGGAGCGGCAATGCTCGATCAGGCGATGCTTGGCGAACACCAGATCCGCCTCGCCGGCGACGCAGAAATCCGAGGCGCCGTCGCCGATCAGCAGCACGCGGCGCTGTTCGGCGCGCGCGCGGCTCGCGCAGGAACACTTGCAGTTGCCAGCCGCGACGCGGCAGGCCGGATTGCCGTACGGAAATTCGAGCTGCCAGCCGTTCGTGTCGACCGCTTCGAGGCGATTGGCGATGATCGGCAGGTCGCCGAGCCCGTGGCTGCCGAGGATGCGACGAATCGCGTAGTCGAGGCCGTCACTGACCACCGTGAGCGGCATGCCCGCGTCGTGCGCGGCGGCGACGAAGTGCAGGAACGCGCGATCGATCGACATGCTGTCCAGATGCGCATCCATCTCCTCTCGGCTGGCTTCGAGCAAGGCGACCTGTTGCGCCATGCAGTCGTGCGAACCGATCTCGCCACGGCGCCAAGCCTGCTCGATCGCCTGCCAGCCGGGACGGCCGAAGCGCTCGAGCAGGGAATCGGTGATGTCTTCGACCGAAACGGTACCGTCAAAGTCGCACAAGATGGTCCACTGCGTCACAGGATCGCCTCAGGAGCCCCTTTCCGGGGCGTTTGCGGCCGGCAGCATATCCGCGCGCGTCTTTCGGCCAGCTTTCACGACCTGAACGCTGCGCACCGTGTGCGCACCCCGATTTCCGTCAGCGCCGAAACCGCACCAACACGCGCTGGCCGATGCGGAAATCGCCGCCGTCCAGCTGCAACACGCATTCGACGTCATGCGCGCCGGCGCGCTCGACCGGATCGTCGGTCAGCCGGCTGGGGCCGAACACTTCGCCGACACGCAGCACGCGTGCAATGACCGGCGTGCCCTGATCGGAATCGCGCACGACTTCCGCCTGCATGCCCGGCTTGACCAGATCGACGTAGGCCTCGTTGAGCTCGGCGCGCACGATGCGCGTGCGCTCCGGCAGCAACTGGAACAGCTCGCCGCCTGACTGCGCCGAGACCACGTCGCCGACATGCGCGGAGCGCCGCACGATGCGGCCGGCGGCCGGCGCGATGATCGTGCGCGCCTCGACTTCCAGGCGTGCTTCGTCGACATGTTGGCGCGCCACTTTCACGGCGGCCTCTGCCGCAGGGACTTCCGCTCTCAGCACGCTCAGCGCGGCCGTGGCATCGTCGGCCGACTGACCGGTCGCGGCGCCGGCACCGGCCGCTTCGCCCAGTCGTTTGGATTGCTGCTCGGTGGGCGCCAGTTTCGCCTTGAGCACGCCAACTTGCGCCTGCGCCTGCGCCAGATTCGCCTCGGCGACGCCAACGCCGACCTGCGCCTGGCGCTGATCGAGCAGTGCGAGCACGTCACCCTGTTTGACGACGTCGCCGTCCTCGACCTTGACCGCGTCGATGCGTCCGTCGCGCGCGGCGCCAATGCGGATCAGCCCGCCTTCGACGTCGACCTGGCCGCGTGCCATCGCGACATACGGGCTGGTCGCGGCCGCCGACTTGCCCTTGCCTGGGTCAGCCGCGTCCGAGCAGGCGGACAGCGCGACCGTCAGCACGAGACCCACGATGCACAGGCGACGCGGCGCGCGCGGCACGATCATTCGGTATTTCCCTTTCGATGGCGGAGCAATGCCAGTCCGCGCATGGCAGCATACAAACATTCCTGCCAGCGATTATCTCATTGCGGCGCGCAACATCGCGATCGCGACGCACAGCGCGACGACCAGGATCGGCGACCAGCGTCCTCGTTCGAGCAGCGCCAAGCCGAGCAGGCCGACGCCTGCATCGCCGATGTCGCGCAGTGAAGCCGTGCAGACCGGGTCATACCAGGCCGACGCTAGAATGCCGACGACCGCGGCATTGATCCCCGCCAACGCCGCCGATGCGCGCGGCAGTTGGAGCAGGCGGCCGAACAAGCGCTGTCCGGCCAGCGCCAGCAGCAGGCCCGGCAGGAACAAGGCCGCCAGCGCGACCACGGCACCGAGTCCACGGCTCGCTGGCGCGGCCAGCGCGCCCAAATAGATAGCGATTGCGAACAGCGGTCCCGGCAGCGCCTGCGCGCCGCCGTAGCCCGCCAGGAACGCATCGTCGGACAGCCAGGTCGGCACCAGCGCGTCGTGCAGCATCGGCAACACGACATGGCCGCCGCCGAAGACCAGGGCGCCAGCGCGATAGAACGCATCAATGAAAGCGGCCCAGCTGCGCGGACCACTCGCCGCAGCGATCAGTGGCAAGGTCAGCAACAGGGCGACACAGAGCGCCAGCGCCGACCAGGCTACGCGCGGACCGACGCCGGAGGTCGGCGCGGCCATTTCCGAGCGTACGCGTGGGCACCAGATCGCACCGGCCAGCGCACCCGCCAGCAGCACGGCGATCTGGGCCATCGCGCCGCCGACGAAGAGCAGTGCCGCGGCAGCAAGCATTGCCATCACAATCCGCGGCGAATCAGGGCATAACCGCCGCGCCATGCTGAGTACCGCCTGCGCGACGACCGCGACTGCGGCCAGTTTGAGGCCGTGCAGCAGCGCAGCGGCGAGCGGCGTGTGCAGATTCGGCGCGAACGCAGCAAACGCAGCCATCAGCAACGCCGACGGCAAGGTGAAACCCAGCCACGCCGCCACTGCGCCGCTCACACCGGCGCGGCGCAGCCCGATCAGGAATCCGAGTTGGCTGCTGCTCGGTCCCGGCAGTACCTGGCAGAGTGCGAGCAGGCTGGCGAATTCGTCCGCGCCAAGCCAGCCCAGCCGCCGCACGTAAGCGCGCTCGAAGTAGCCAAGATGCGCGACCGGGCCGCCGAACGAGGTCAAACCGAGCCGCAAGGCTACGCGGAAGACCTCGACGGTCGCCGCGACCTTCGAATTCACACCACCGCTTCCGCCCGTGGCCGACGATCCGACAGGATGCGGCCGTCCTCCATCGCGAGCACACGGTCGGCGTGCGCGATCAGGCGCTGATCATGACTGACGCAAAGCACAGTCGCGCCATGCGTGCGCGCGATGCGATGCAGGGTATCGATGACAATCTGCCCATTGGCTGCGTCGAGCGCACTCGTCGGCTCATCGGCGAACAGCAATTGCGGTTCCTTGGCGAGCGCGCGTGCGATCGCGACGCGCTGCTTCTCGCCGCCGGACAGTTCCGCCGGACGCAGCTGCATACGGCTGGCGAGGCCCACCTCGTCGAGCGCCGTGCGCGCGCGTTCGCGTGCCTTCGCGTTGTCGAAGCCGAGATAGCCGAGCGGCAATGCGACCTGCTCGAGCGCAGTCAACGCCGGAAACAGGTTGAAGCCCTGGAACACGAAGCCGGTGTGCTGCAGGCGGAAATTTTCGAGTTCGCGCGGTTTCAGATGCGCCAGATCCTGACCGAGCGCGAGCGCGCGGCCGCCGTCGGGACGCAGCAGTCCGCTCAGGATTGCCAGCAGCGTGCTCTTGCCACAACCGGACGGGCCGGAAACCAGGGTCAGCTCAGCGGATTCGATCTCGACCGAGAGCCCACGCAGCACGTCGGTGCGCACCGCACCGCTAACGAAGGCCTTGCTCAGGTGGTCGGCGGCAAGCGCGATGCTCATCGCAGCAGCAATGCCGGGTCGGCGTGACGCAGCGCACGCACGGCCATCAGGCCGGACACCAGGGCAATCCCCATCACGGCCACCGCGCAAATCGCGATCGTCGGCAGATCGAGTTGCACCGGCACATCGCGTCGGCTCGCCAGCCACACGATCAGCGTGGTCACGATGCCGCCGACGACGAGGCCGAACGCGCCGACCCAGGCCGACTGCTTCAGCACGACGCGGCGTAGCGCGGCGAAACCTACGCCGAGCGCATGCAAGGTCGCGTACTCGCGGATGGACCCTGCGACGGCCCCCATCAGGGTCTGGCTGGTGATCACCGCACCGACCAGGAACACCACGGCAGCCAGAAAGATCACGCCTAGGCCGGCGCCAGTTTCGAACATCCAGTAGGTGACCGCGCGGTGCGCGAAGGCTGGCCGCGTCCAGATTTCGTAGCGCTTGCTGCCGCTCGGCTGCAGGCGCTTGCGTACGGCGTCGGCGCGCTCGGGATCGTGCAGCTTGACGACGTAGTAGGCGACATCGCCGGCTTCGTTGTCGGTTTCGAGTCGGCGCGCGGTCGCCAGCGAGGTCACAATGTTGACGCCACCGAGCGCGCGCAGACCGCTGCCGACGCCGACGATGCGCACACGCTGGCCGTTGATCACCGCCTGCGCGCCGACGCTGAGGCCGAGCTTGGCGAGATCCGCGCGATCGACAATGACGCTGTCGGGTTCGTCAAGCTTCGCGCGCAGTTCGGGCGCGAGCACATCCGCGAACATCATGCCGTCCGCGCGCGTGTCGATGCCGGAGATGAAAACCGACACGCCGCCCTTGTCCGCCGGGCCGCGCCAGTCACCGTCGATCCAGCGGAATGGCTCGACCCGCGCGACCTCGGGATCCATCAGCAACTTGATCTCCGCCTCGTGCGGAATCGGCCGACCGAGTTCAATGCTCTGCGTACCCGGATAGCCGACCCACAGATCGCCACCGGATTTCTTGATGTAGACGGCGGCGCTGTTGAAGATGCCCAGCACCAGTGCGGCCTGCACCAGCAACAGCAAGCCGGAAAACGCGACCGCGAGTGCCGACGGCAGGAAGCGGCGCCATTCATAGATCAATGTCTTGCGCGCCAGCGGCACCATCAGTGCGATTCCTCGGCAGCGGCTTCGTCAGCGGTGCGCGTGGCAGGCTCGACTTGCGGCAGCGGAGCGCCGCCGAGCGATTTGTACAACGCGATGAACGCGATATTGCGCTCCTGCTCGGCCTGCGCAATGTCGAGGCGTGCCTGCTGCAGCGCGCTGTCGGCGACGAGCCGATCGAATCCATCGGCCAGACCGAGCCGCTTCAGCGTCGCGGTCGTCTCGACGCCACTCTGCACCGGCGCGAGTCCGCGCTCGAGTGCACTGCGCCGCTCGCGTTGCTGTTCGAGCGCCACCATCGCGGTCTCGGCTTCGGCGACCCCTTCGAGCACGGCCTGACGATACGCGTACACGCTCGCCGCCAGACCTGATTCGCGCGCGTCGGCGACCGCGTGGCGCTGGCCCCAGTCGAACAGAGGAATGTCGATGGCCGGACCGAACGTCACGATGCCGTCCGCGTCCGACAATCGCGTATGGCCGATCACGCGCGCGGCATAGGTCAGCGAGCCACCAAGTCCCAACCGTGGCAGACGGTCGGCGCGTGCGATGCCGAGTTCGCCGGCCGCCTTCAGCACTTCGTTTTCAGCGCGACGGATTTCCGGACGCGTGCGCAGCAGATCCGCCGGCGCGCTGCCGATGCGCAAGTTGCCAAGCTGCGGTTGCGCACCCGCGGCGACGAGATCATCGCCCGGCTGGCTGCGTCCGAGCAGTACGCCGAGCTGTTGGCGACTGCGTTCGATCGCCATGCGCGGCTCGTACAGCGCCGCCTCGGCCGCGGCCTGCTCGACCCTCGCACGATTGAGGTCGCCGGCGGCTGCCATGCGCAGGCGCTGGCGTGTCGTCGTCAGCGCGAGCTTGTCCTGCGCCGTCGCGACGACCTCACCGAGCAAGACCAGGCGCTGCTGCGCGCCGCGCAGTTCGACGTACGTCTTCGCCACTTCGGCGACGACGCTGACGCGCGCGGCTTCGGTATCGCTCTCGGCAATGCCGAGTTCGCCGGCGGTGACGCGCGCCTGACTGCGGGCGCGCCCGAACAGGCCAACCTCCCACTTCGCATCGAAACCCATCTGGAAGTAACTGGCGCTGCTGTCCGGTGTCGGCTCGGCATAGGTATGCGCGCCGATCTGCGGCAGGAAGCCGGCATAGGCATGTTCGGCCAGCACGCGGGCGCCTTCGATGCGCGCGGACGCCTGACGGATCGTCAGGTTGTCGGCCAGCGCCTGTTCGATCAGGCGATCGAGTTCGGCATCGTTGAACGCCTTCCACCAGCTGCGCAAGTCCGGCGCCGGCGCGGCATCGGCCGCGGCCGGCGCATTGCGCCAGTCGGTGGCGGCGTCGGCCCGATGCAGATCCGGCAGTGCCGTCGTCGCACAACCGCACAGCGCGAGACCGATGCCGGCGCACAGCGCGCCCGCGAGCCAGCCACGCGCCGCCATTCGGCGGATCGCGGTGATCGGGCGCGTCATCGGATAGGTGTTGCGGAAACCCATGCGCTACGGGGAACGGCTCGGAGCGCAGGATGCGCGTCGGCGAAGTTTATCCGGTTCGGTGCCGGTTCCGTTCAGTGTGCGCTCGCCGAGATGCCGCCTGCCTGCGCAGTCAGGCCGCGAGTTCAGCCAGGAACGCCTCGCCGTAACGATCCAGCTTGCGTTCGCCGACGCCGCTGATGTCGCCGAGCGCGGACAGCGTCTGCGGGCGCTCGCGCAGCATCGCCAGCAGGGTCGCGTCGTGAAAGATCACATAGGCTGGCACGCCGTGCTCGCGTGCGAGACGTGCGCGCAAGGCGCGCAACGCATCCCACAGTTCGCGCTCGTCGGCGCGAATCGCGAGCGCACCGCCGTTCGCCGCCACGACCGCCTTGCCCTTGCGACGGCGTTCCGGCAAGGCGTCCTCGCGCAGGCGAACGGGGCGCTCGCCTTTCAGCACCGCACGGCTCGCTTCGGTCAGGCGCAAGGTGCCATAGCCTTCCTGGTCGGCTTCGAGCAGGCCGCCTGCGAGCAATTGGCGGAACACCGAGCGCCATTGGCGTTCGTCGTATTCCTTGCCGACGCCGAACGTGCTGATGCGGTCGTGGCCGAGCGAACGCACGCGCTCACCCTCTTCGCCACGCAGGATTTCGATCAGATGGCCGGCACCGAAGCGCTGGCCGCTGCGATAGGCGCACGAGAGCGCCTTCTGCGCGGCCAGGGTCGCGTCCCAGGTGCGCGGCGGCGCCAGGCAGTTGTCGCAATTGCCACAAGGCTTTCCGAGCGTTTCGCCGAACGCCGCCAGCAGCAACTGGCGGCGACACTGCAGGGCTTCGGCGTAGCCGAGCACGGCTTCGAGTTTCTGCCGCTCGACGCGCTTGCGGCCATCGTTCGATTCGGATTGCGCAATCATCTGGCTGACCGTGACGACGTCGGCGAGGCCATAGATCATCCACGCTTCGGCCGGCAGGCCGTCGCGACCGGCGCGTCCGGTTTCCTGGTAGTAACCCTCGAGGCTGCGCGGCAGATCCAGATGCGCGACGAAGCGCACGTCGGGTTTGTCGATGCCCATGCCGAACGCGATCGTCGCAACCATGATGACGCCGTCCTCGCGCAGGAAGCGTTGCTGATTGGCGCTGCGCGCGGCGTTCTCCATGCCGGCGTGATACGGCAGCGCAACGAGGCCTTCGCCGGCCAGCGCTGCAGCGGTCTCGTCGACCTTCTTGCGCGACAGGCAATAGACGATGCCGGCTTCGCCGCGATGCGTATCGAGGAAATCGGCGAGCTGGCGGCGTGCGTTGTTGCGTGGTGCAACCAGGTAGCGGATGTTCGGCCGGTCGAAGCTGGCGACGAATTGACGCGCGTTCTCCAGCGCAAGCCGCTCGACGATCTCCTCGCGCGTACGCGGATCGGCAGTCGCGGTCAGCGCGATGCGCGGCACCTGCGGATAGCGCGCGTGCAGCACACCGAGTTCGCGGTATTCCGGACGGAAATCGTGCCCCCATTGCGATACGCAATGCGCTTCGTCGATCGCGAACAACGCGACCTGCGCGCGCGCGAGCAGGTCGAGGAAGCGTGGCGTCAGCAATCGCTCCGGCGCGACGTAGAGCAGGTCGAGGTCGCCGGCGAGCAGGCGCTTTTCAACCTCGCGCTGGCTCGCCGCATCCTGGCTCGAATTCAGGAATGCCGCGCGCACGCCGGATTCGAGCAGCGCGTCGACCTGGTCCTGCATCAGCGCGATCAGCGGCGACACGACGATACCGGTGCCAGGTCTCAGCAGTGCCGGAATCTGGTAGCACAGCGACTTGCCGCCGCCGGTCGGCATCAGCACGAGCGCATCGCCGCCTTGCGCGACGTGCTCGACGACCGCCTGTTGTTCGCCGCGGAACGCGGGATAACCGAAAACGCTGTTGAGAATTTGCAAAGCGGAAGATGCCATCCGGCGGATGCTAGCAGCATGAATTGACCGGCCGCAGCGCCGGCGGCACTTCGCGCGTGGTTGACAGCGACGACGGCGCGTGTGCGAAATCGGCGCCCGATCCCTGCGCACCTGCGCAACGGCTGCGTGTTGCACCCATTTCCCCGGACCATGCGCGAACCGATCACTCATGTGCTGGACCTGCGCGCGTTGGCGAAAAAGCGCGTACCGCGCGCGTTCTTCGAATACGACGATCGCGGCTCCTACGACGAGGTGACGCTGCGCGACAACCGGCGTGCGTTTGAAGCGATCCGTCTGCGCCAGCGCGTGATGATCGATGTCGACCAGCGCTCGCTGGCGACCACCATCGTCGATCAGCCGGTCGCGCTGCCGCTCGCGCTGGCGCCGACCGGGCTGACCGGGCTCACCCGCGGCAGCGGCGAAATCCTCGCCGCACGCGCGGCCGCTGCGGCCGGTATTCCTTTCTGCCTCAGCACGATGTCGATCTGCTCGATCGAACAGGTGCGTGCGGCGATGCCGGCGCCGTTCTGGTTCCAGCTCTACGTGATGCGCGATCGCGGATTCACGCGCTCGCTGATCGAGCGCGCGCGCGACGCCGGTTGCACTGCGCTGATGCTCACGGTCGACCTGCAGATTCAGGGACAACGCCATCGCGAGATCAAGAACGGCCTGACCGTGCCGCCGCGACTGACGCTGTCGAACCTGCTCGACATGCTGAGCAAGCCGGCATGGATCTGGCACGTGCTGGCCGCACCGAGCCGCTCGTTCGGCAACCTGCACGGCCAGTTCGGCGGCAGCGGCGGCATCACCACGCTCGCGCAATGGATCGCCAGCCAGTTCGATCCGACGCTGACCTGGGCCGATATCGAATGGATCCGCGATCTCTGGCCCCGCAAGCTGATCGTCAAGGGCGTCCTCGATGCGGAGGATGCGCTCTGCGCGGCGAAGGCCGGCGTCGATGCGATCGTCGTATCCAATCACGGTGGCCGACAGCTCGACGGCGCGATCGCCTCGGTGCACGCCTTGCCGCGCGTCGTCGATGCAATCGGCGACCGCTGCGAAGTGCTGTTCGATGGCGGCATCCTCAGCGGCCAGAGTCTGTTCAAGGCACTCGCCCTTGGTGCACGTGCGGGCCTGATCGGCAAGGCATTTCTGTACGGTCTCGGCGCGCTCGGCGAAGCCGGCGTCACGCGCACGATCGAGATCATCCGGCGCGAACTCGACGTCAGCCTCGCGCTGACCGGGCATACCGACGTGCACAAGCTCGATCGTTCGGTCCTTCTGAGTGCCGACGGCAGCGAGTATTTGCCGAAGGGCAGCCGAGTCGCGACCGCTTCTTCGGCGGCACGCGATCCGCTCAGCAGCGGCTGACTGCATCGACCCGCACTGTCTGCTCCACGGAGGAATCGCCGCGAGCATGCAAGGCGTTCCGGCTGCGCCGTGAACGAGATACGCGACGGCGACCCGCCTGCTGCAGCCGCCGATCAATCGTCGGCAGGCACGACCACGCGACGACGCAGCTGGCCCACCTCGCGCCCGATTGCGGCCTGCGTCGCACTCTGCATCGCGCGATAGCTTTTCAGCAGCTTTTTGCCGAGCGGCGTCAAACTGGCGCCGCCGCCGCCGCTGCCACCCTTGCTCGCATCGACGACCGGCTCGTCGAAGCAGCGATTGAGTTCGCCGACGAGTTCCCATGCGCGCTTGTAGCTCATGCGCATGCGGCGTCCGGCACCGGCAATCGAACCGAGCGTGTCGATGCCTTCGAGCAGATCCGCTTTGCCGGGCCCGAAGCGCACACCCGCCGCGAGATCGATACGCAGTTGCAGTTGCGGATACGTGCGGGTCGAGCTCATGCGTGCATTCTGGCGGCAGGGAACGGCACCATCATAAGGCGCGCTGCCGGTTGCGGCCACGATTGCCGGCGCGCAGCCGCCGCGATAGGGTGGCGCAACCACATCGACGGCCTCGCTGCACATGGCAATCCGATCCGCGCCCTCTACGCATCGAACGCGAACGACAAACCGCGCATGACGACACTCGCGCCGGATGAATGGCAGGCACTCGCGCTCAGCCTTCGTGTCGGGCTGCTGGCCGTCGTCCTGGCGCTACCGCTCGCACTCGCGCTCGCGTGGCTGCTCTCGCGCAAGCGTTTCCCGGGGCGCGTGCTGCTCGAATCCCTGCTGTTCCTGCCGCTGATCCTGCCGCCGGTCGTCACCGGTTACGCGCTGCTCGCGCTGTTGGGTCGCCATGGACCGCTCGGGCAACTGCTCGGCAGCGTCGGCATCGTCGTCGCATTCCGCTGGACCGGCGCGGTCATCGCTGCCGCCGTGATGGGTTTCCCCCTGCTGGTGCTGTCGGTGCGTGCCGCGTTCGACCATGTCGATCGCCGCCTCGAAGCCGCCGCGCAGACGCTCGGCGCCGGCGCCTGGCGGCGCTTCACGACGATCACGCTACCGCTGTCGGCGCGCGGTATCGTCGCCGGTTGCGTGCTCGCGTTCGCACGCGCGTTCGGCGAATTCGGCGCGACGATCAGCTTTGTCTCGAATATTCCTGGCGAGACACGCACCTTGCCGATCGCGATCTACGAACTTCTGAATGTGCCCGGCGGCATGCCGGGCGTGCAGCGACTCGCGCTCGTCTCGCTGCTTGTCGCCCTTGCGGCCAGCGCGAGCGCGACGCTGATCGCCGGCGGTGCGCCGTGGCGGAAACGCGCCGATGATTGAGCTAAGTCTGCGCCACCGCGTCGGCGATCTCGAGCTCGATCTCGATTTCCAATCGGAGGCTCGCACGCTTGCGCTTTTCGGCAACTCCGGCGCCGGCAAGACCTGCGTGCTGAACGCCATCGCCGGCCTGCTGGTGCCGCAGGCTGGTCGCGTCGTGCTCGACGGCGAGACCTTGCTCGACACCTCACATGGCCTCTGCGTGCCCGCGTCGCTGCGCCGCATCGGCTACGTATTCCAGGACGGCCGCTTGTTTCCGCATCTGAGCGTGCGCCGCAATCTGCTGTACGGCGCCGGTGCGGAGGACGCCGCGGGTCGCTACGAGTTCGCGCAGATCGTCGAGCTGCTCGAGCTGGGTCCGTTGCTGCAGCGGCGACCGCGCACTCTTTCCGGCGGCGAACGCCAGCGTGTCGCGGTCGGGCGGGCGCTGCTGTCGAAGCCGCGCGCGCTGCTGCTCGACGAGCCGCTGACCGGCCTGCATGCCGACGCGCGCCTGCAAGTGCTCGACTATCTGCGCAAGCTGAAACGCGAGCTGCAGGTGTTCACCGTGCTGGTCACCCATCACGCCGATGAAGTCGCTGCGCTGGCCGACGAAGTCGTGCGCATCAGCATGGGGCGTGTCGTGCGCCAGGTGCCGATCGCGGAGTTCATCGCGCGGCGCGCGACGTTTGCCCCCGCGCTGCCGTAGGTTGCTATCGGGATGCCGCTTCACCGCATGCTTCGAATTGGATAGGCTAGGCCGCTATTCGAACGCTCGTTTGAGGCCGCGATGATCCTGCGCAATGTGTCCGCCGTAGTTGTCTTGTCCTGCCTGCTCGCCGCCTGCAGCAGCGGCCCGGTCAGGAAAGTGCATCCCTCGACCGCGAGCATCCAACAGCTCGCCGTGCAGCCGGACGGCAGTTGGAAAATCACCCTGCGCATCCAGAATTTCAGCACCATGTCGATGCATTACAGCCGCTTCGCGGCGAAGCTCACGGTCGCGGACGTTGACGCTGGCGAGATCAGCCTTGCTCCGGACATGGACATTGTCGGCAACGGCGGCGATGTCATCGATGTGACCTTGACGACGTCGGCCAGGCTGCCTGCCAGCGGCGATTTCGCCTACCAGTTGAAGGGCACTATCGACACCAGCGAACCCAAGGCGGACTTTCCGTTCACGCGTTCGAGCCGCTTGTCGCCGGTGCCTGGAGTGCCGAATACGTATCGCTGATCCGCCGGATCCACTCTCTTTAGATGCCGAATGCGGCGGTTCGAGTCGTCCCGGTTCCAAGGGCCTCGAATCGCGACCTGTCCTCCGGAGAAACCCATGAGCCGCTACACCGCCCCGCTCGCCGATCTGCGCTTCGCGCTGTACGACGTGCTCGATGTCGAATCGGTCTACGGCCGACTGCCGGGGTGCGCGACGGCAAGTCGCGACGTCATCGACGCGGTGCTCGATGAAGCCGCGAAATTCGCCGAGCAGGTGCTCGCGCCGCTCAACCAGAGCGGCGACGCCGAAGGTTGCACATTCGACAAGGCGACCCAGAGCGTGCGCACGCCGAAGGGCTTCAAGGAGGCGTTCGCGCAGTACGTCGACGGCGGCTGGATCGGCCTCGTCGCCGACGAACGCTTCGGCGGGCAGGCGCTGCCGGAAACGCTCGGCGCGGCTTTCAAGGAGATGATCGATTCGGCCAACCTGGCCTGGGGCAACTACCCGATGCTCTCGCACGGCGCCTCCTCCGCACTCGAGCATCATGGCGAGGACTGGCAGCGCGAGGTATTCCTCAAGCCCCTCGTCAGCGGCCAGTGGACCGGCACGATGTGCTTGACCGAGGCCCATTGCGGCACCGATCTTGGCCTGCTCAAAACCAAGGCGGAGCCCGTCGCGGACGGCAGCTATCGCATCAGTGGGACGAAAATCTTCATCACCGCGGGCGAACACGATTTCGTCGACAACATCCTGCATCTGGTGCTGGCGCGGTTGCCGGATGCACCAGTTGGCGTCAAGGGCATCTCGCTGTTCCTGGTGCCGAAGTTCAAGGTCGGCAAGGATGGCGCCATGGGCGGACGCAACACGCTCGCCTGTGGCGCGATCGAACACAAGATGGGCATCAAGGCCTCGGCCACCTGCGTCATGAACTTCGATGCCGCCGAAGGCTGGCTGGTCGGCCAGCCGAACAAGGGCCTCGCCGCGATGTTCACGATGATGAATACCGCACGGCTGGCGGTCGGCCTGCAGGGTCTCGGCCTGATGGAACGTGCGTACCAGAACTCGCTGGCTTATGCGCGCGACCGTCTGCAGATGCGCTCGCTGTCCGGGCCGAAATTCCCGGACAAGCCGGCCGATCCGCTGATCGTGCACCCGGACGTGCGCCGCATGTTACTGACGCAGAAGGCTTTCGCCGAAGGCTGCCGCCTGCTCGGTCTGTACGCGTACCTGCAGGAAGACATCGCCAAGCACAGCGAGGACGCCGCCGAGCGCGAACGCGCCGAAGCGCTGGTGTCGTTCCTGACGCCGATCGTCAAGGGCCTGCTGACCGAAGCCGGCATCGAATGCACCTACGAAGCCGTGCAGATCTTCGGCGGCCACGGCTACATCGTCGAACACGGCATGGAGCAACTTGCACGCGACGCGCGCATCACGACGCTGTACGAAGGCACCACGCAAATCCAGGCGCTCGACCTGCTCGGCCGCAAGGTCATGCAGCTGCAGGGCGTCGGGCTCAAGCACTTCCTCGCCGAGATCGGCGCGTTCTGCCAGACGCGCGCGAACGATGCCGCGCTCACCGAATTCGTGCGCCCGCTCGCGCTCGCCAGCAAGGAGTGGGGCGAACTCACGCTCGATCTCGTCAAGCGCGCCGGCGCGAACCCTGACGAAATGGGCGCGGCGGCCTACGACTATCTGTTCTATTCCGGCTACATCGCGCTCGCGTACTTGTGGACGCGCAGCGTGGCGGCCGCGGACGCCTCCTCGCAAACGCAGGAATTCCGTGACGCCAAGCGACACACCGCGCGCTTCTACTTCGCGCGCCTGCTGCCGCGCATCCAGATGCATGCCGCGGCGATGCGCAGTGGCGCCGGCAATTTGTTGGACATGCCCAGCGCCCAATTCGGCTGAGCGCGCCCGCGCCCGCGCCGCAGGGGGCACGGGCAGCAAGTAGACTGCTGCAGCGCGTTCGGCGGCGCAGCATCGCCGACAAATCGACAATGCTAGGATGCCCACGGGGATCGGCTGGGATGATGCGTACGCAGGGAAGGATCGGTCCGGAAAACGGGCCGGTGCCCCAGGGCGAAATCAACCGTATGAATCAGGGGGTCCGCGATGGAGCAATATCTTCCTCTCATCATCCAATTGATCGCTGGGGCGATCGGCGGCAATGCGGCAGGCGCCGCAGCGAAGAACGTCAGCCTCGGCGGAGTCGGCAACACGGTCGCTGGTGCGATCGGCGGCGGCGTCTTGGGCCAGTTGCTGCAGATGGTGCTGCCCATGCTGGCCGGTGCGACCGGCGGTAGCCTCGATATCGGCGCGATCGCGGGCAATCTGGTAGGTGGTGGGGTGGCCGGTGCTGTTGTCACCGCCATTGTCGGCCTGATCAAGAACAAGATGGCGGCCAGGTAACAGCCTGAGAATCCTGTGGGCGCACGGAAGCGCCCGCAAACGCGAGCCCCGTTCCGATGGAATCCGTTGCCGACTTTCACATTCGCCTCGCGCGTGCCGACGATGACGAATTCATCCTCGGTCTGATCGGCCGATTCGTCGAATTCGAGTTGCCGGCATGGCGCAAGCGCAGCGAATGCGCGCACGGCATCCGCGCGGATGTCGCCAGGCATTTGCGCGAGCAACCGGCTGGTACGCACTTCTTCGTCGCCGAGGATGGCGACGCGGCGCTGATGGGTTTTCTGCACCTGCAGACGACCGCGGACTATTTCACCGGGGCGCAGAATTGCCACATCGCCGATCTTGCGGTCGCGCCGGAGCGCGATGGCCAGGGGGTCGGCAGTCTGCTGTTGAAATTCGCGGAAGACTGGGCGAAACAGCACCGCTGCCGCCACCTCACGCTGGCGGTGTTTCCCGGCAATGAACGCGCGCGTGCCCTTTACGAGCGACATGGTTACGGTATCGACGTGCTGCGCATGGCAAAACCGGTGCGATGAGGACAGCAGCCGGCGCGAACCGCTCGGCACGCAGGAGCCAACGCACGGGGCAACCCTCTCCGCACCGCCGAGAACGGAGAGGGTCGCCAAAGACACCGCGCGTGACGCCGCAGTGCCACCATGCCCTTGAGTCACGCCCGCAACGGCGTGCACGATGCGCCAAGGCCGCGGATTAGAGCGGGTCGCTGCGCGCACGCGCCATACGGGAATGCCCTAGCTAGGGTCGACCCGAGGTCACCCCGCCGAGCCGCTGCTGCGGTGTTAACCGAACGTCAACCTTTTGGTCTATGCTCCGGCGCCAAGTACGTGTTCGCTGCTGCAGCGGCCGGTCCGCTGCCTCATACGGAGGCGCGATGCTTGCGGAAATTCGAATGGCGGGTGATATCCACAGTACCCGCGTGCTGTCGCTGGATTCCACCGGACGCATCCTCGACTGGATGAGCTGGCAGGACACCGTCTGCCTGTATGTGCGCGATGCGGTCGCCTGGACGCTCGGCGATCCCTGCCTGACGATTCATGGCGGCATGAACCGCTTGACCGGCGCACAGAGCCTGCTGCAGCTGCACCCGATCGTTGCCAGTTCCGGTCATGCGCGTCCTGCTGCAATCGATCCGGCACCGGCGCTGACGAATGTCGCGCTGTTCGCGCGCGACCGCATGCTGTGCCTGTACTGCGGCAATCATTTCCATCGGGGCGAGCTGACTCGCGACCATGTGATTCCGGTCTCCAAGGGAGGTCGCGACATCTGGTCGAACGTGGTGACCGCCTGCTGGTCGTGCAATGTCAGAAAGGGCAACCGCACGCCGCAACAAGCCGGCATGCCGCTGCTGGCAGTGCCATACCGCCCGAGCTGGGTCGAGCACTTGATCCTTTCCAACCGCAATATCCTTGCCGATCAGATGGACTTCCTCGTCAGCCATCTGCCGAAGAGTCGGCGCGCGAGCTAGTGCGGCGACCGCAACGGATGTAGCCGGCTGCAGCAGCCTGAGCGACACTAGCGCCCCTTCCGGCGCACGCTTCGATGGAATCCCGCAGGGTTTATCGTTTCGGAGATTTTCTGCTGCGCCCCGCCGCACGCGATCTGCAGCACGCGGGGGCAGACGTCAGTCTGCCTTCGCGCGCATTTGACTGCCTCGTCTACCTGGTCGAGCATCGCGACCGCGCGGTCGGCCGCGACGAGCTGGCTGCCGCCATCTGGGGTCGCGCCGACATCAGCGACGCCCAGCTCAGCCAGACCGTGCGTCACGCGCGACGCGCGATCGGCGACGACGGCAACGATCAAGCACTCGTTCGCACCATTCAGAAGTTCGGTTACCGCTGGGTCGCAGACACGCGCGCGTGCGAAGAGGTTGCCCGGGCCGGGGCGGTCAGCGTGCATGCGCGGGCGGAACCGCCCGAACGCGCTGACATTGCGCAGGCGCCGACCGCCGTTGCGACGGCTGCGAACCCAACCAAAAGACGGCTTGTTCCCTGGCTGGCCGCGGCACTCGCGGTGTGCGTAATCGCTGGCATATGGATCACGCGAAGCACGCCACCCGCCTCTCAGCCGACCAACAAGACGGTGTTTGTCCTGCCGGTTGACGTTGGCCAAGCCGGCGGCCAGGACTGGATCCGTCTCGGCGCGATGGACCTGGTCGCCAAGCGCATGCGCGAAGCCGGCGCGCCGGTGCCAACCAGCGAAAGCACGCTGGCGCTGTTGGGGGCGGAGCATCCGAGCGATGCCGCGCAGCTGCGCGATCGCATGGACGCCGAATGGGTCATCGACAGCGATGCGCAGCGCACGGCCGACGGCTGGCGCGTGCGCATGCGCGCACAGGGCGCACATGGCAGGTCGTTCACCGCCGAGAATCACGCGGCCGACCCGCTCGACGCCTTTCGCGCCAGCGCCGATAGCCTGCTCGAGCAGCTCGGCTACGCGCCGCCAACGCCGCCGCCCGGCGGCAATTCGCTGGCGGAGATCGAGCAGCGCGCCCAGGCGGCGTTGCTCGAGAACGACATCGACGGCGCGCGTCGCATCCTGCTCGAGGCTGCCGATGGCGCGCGCAACGAACCGGAACTGCGCTACCAACTGGCGCTGGTCGATTATCGCGCCGGCAATTTCGCCGAGGTGGAGCGATCCCTGCGCAGTCTGCTCGCGGACGAATCGACCAGTGGCAATCCGCTGCTGCAGGCACGCGCCCACTATCGTCTGGGCGCGGTCGACATGATGAGCGATGCGGCCGCGGCAGCCGAGAGCGAGTTCGACCAGGCGCTGTCCCTGCTCGATTCTCGGCGCGACGCGCTCGACTATGGCCAGGCCCTCAGTGGTCGCAGTTCGGCGCGCATTACGCTGGGACACTACGACGAAGGCCTGCGCGATCTCGGACAAGCACGCATCCGCCTCGAGCAGGCCGGCGATGCACTCGCCCTCGCCCGCCTCGACCTGACCTTCGGCGGCGTCGAACTTCTGCGCGGACGGCCTGGCCAGGCGGTGCCGGCGCTGCAAAAAGCGCTTGCCGAACTGGAACGTCTCGGCGCGGTCAACGAACGCCTGCACGGCTATTCCCTGCTGGTCGAGAGCCAGATGCTGCTGCTCGACTACACCGCGGCGACGGCGAGCAACGAGGCTGCGATCGCGCTGCTGCCGCGGATCAGCGAGAAACTCCATCGCGCCGAAACCCTGATCGACCACGTCAATCTGTTGCTGACGCGCGGCGACTGGAAAGCGGCGGTGGACGCGCTCGCCGAACTCGATGCGCTGGATATGCCAGCGAACACGCGCGCGTCCGGATTGCGTGATGCGGCGCATGCCGAGCTGGCCTGGCAGCGCGCTGATGCGCAGACGGCATTCGCACGGGCTGACGCGGCGGTGACGGCATTGCCCGCGAACGAGAGCGCGCGCAGCGCGGCCATGCTCCTGTTGCGTCAGCGCGCGGCGCAGCGGCTCGGCAAGCCTGCGCCGGCGCTGCCGGATGCAGACCGGAACGGACCGATGGCCACCGCGCCGCCCGCGGCGTCCTCGCTCGCGATCGCCCGCGCAGAGGCAAAACTGCATGAGCATGACGCGACCGCTGCCGAGGCACTCTACCGGCAAGCGCTGGCTCAGGCCGAGAGCTCAGCGATTCCGCAGGCCCTGCTGATCGTCGCTGACTCTTATGTGTCGTTCCTTCTGAGCGCGGGCCGCAACGAGGAAGCAGGCGGGCTGGCGGGTCGCCTGGCACCGATCGCCGTGCAGGATTTCAGCTTTGCCCTGCTCGAAACCCGCCTGCACCAGGCCGAAGGTGAGGTGCAAGCCTGGACCGTGGCGCTGAACCGTGCCGAAGGCCTGGCAGGCCAGCGACCGATTCCTTCGCAGCTGCGCACACCGCCGCTACCGTCGCGCAAACTGCAAGTCACGATGCCGTAGACGCCAGTGGCGTGGCGATCTCGCCGCGCTGCCCGGTGCTTGCCGCACAGACCCTTGATCGACAGCGGTTTATGCACAAACCGCAAGACAGTTGTCAGCAATACGACAAGCAACCGGACGTGGAATCGACAAGGCTGGGTGAGAGCGCGAATCGGCCCTGGCGGGTCGTCGCGCCGTCCACCTGGGAGGCCACTTCGTCCATGCATATCACCTTGTCCAAACTGCTGCTCGCGACCGCGCTCGGTCTCGTTGCAGCCGATTCCTACGCCGACGGCATCGTGCTCGTCCGCACGGTCGGCACCGATCTCTCGGCCGGCGCCTGCGGCACCGATTCAGCGCTGACGGTCGAGACCGGCACCCAGGTCAACTTCTGTTATCGGGTGACCAATCAGTCCAGCATCCCGCTGGTCTACCAGTCGCTCGAATCGGCCGAATACGGCCAGCTGCTGAGCTATGCGCCGATCACGCTGCAGCCGGGCGCGAGCTATCAGTTCAACGATATCCGGATAGTCGCAACCGACGTCAACGACGATGCGACCTGGACGGCCGACAATCAGTTCGCCGACTACTCCTTCGCCATCAGCCCGAGCGGACAAGCCTTCGAGGACATCAGTGCGACCGGCGCTTCTCCACCGGCCGCTGGATTCGATCTCGGCTTCGACTTCGACTACTACGGCGAAACGCAGACGCAAGGCTTCATGTACGACGGCGAATTCGGCTTCAGCACGAGCTTCGCGCCCGCCTTCCAGAACGCTTCACTGCCCGGGCCGTTCATCGGCAAAGGCATTTTTCCTTATTGGGACGAATGGACCGGTCCGATCTTCGGCCCGCTGTATTTCGAAACGCGCGGCAGCGCACCGAATCGCCGCCTGATCGCACAGTGGCAGGACAATTGCCTGCAGGAAGCCTACAACTTCATCGACTGCACCGCCCCGATGACGTATGAAATGGTGCTGTACGAAGGCAGCAACCAGATCGCCTTCGTCTACGCGCAGCTGAGTGGCGCCGCGCTGCCGCCGGTCGATGCGAATGGCGGCGGTGCAACCGTCGGTTTGAGCTACGACGACGCGCGTGCAGTGCAGGTCGGCTACAACCAATCGATACTCAGCGATGGCATGTCGATCCTGTTCACCCCGACGACCTTCCAGCGCTACACCGCGTCCGCCTCGGTGACTGTGCAAGTGGCAAGTGCCGCAGCCACGGTGTCCGCCGATTCCCTCTCGGTCGGTGTGGCGGTGGGCGCCAGCACCAGCAGCCAGCTCGCGATCGGCAACAGCGGCACGCTGGATCTGATCTGGCAACTCGATCCGACACTGGCCTCGAACAGCCATTTTCCGGCTCATCCGCGCACAAGTCCGGCGCCGACGTCCGCTACGACGACCGCCGCTCACCTCTACCGTTCGAGCTGGCAATCGCTACCGTATCTGGCCGCACCGCATCGCGCCTTGCCCTCCGACGCGCTGAGCCTGCCGGCGCTCGGCACGACGACGGCCTCCGACGGCACCCTCGGCTTCGTCAGCCTGGATATCAACGCGCCGGGAACGCTCACGGCGATTGCCGCCAACAATGGTCTGGACATCGACGCGGGCGCGATTGCCGGCACCGATTTCGCGCATTACTACGGCCTCGATTGGAGCAGCGGCGAGCTCTACCGTTTGGACGTCGCCAGCGGCGTCGCAACCGACGTCGGCCCTTCCGGCCTGGATACGGACCGCAATTGGAGCGACATGAGCTGGGATCCGATCACCGGCAAGATGTATGCGCTGGCAAGCTATCCGACGCAGCTCTACACGATCGACCTCGATAGCGGCGCCGCCACCAGCGTTGCCACGCTGACGGATTCGCCCGACGCCACCATCATTGCGATTGCGTTCAATTCGATGGGCCAGTTGTACGCGGTGGATATCCGCGGCGACCGTCTGCTCGCGGTGGACCGGATCACCGGCACCTGGGCCGTGATCGGCGCACTCGGCGTCAACCAGAACTTTGGACAAGCGCTGGCGTTCGATCGCAATACCGATAGGTTGTACCTCGCCGGCCCCACCGTCGAAGAGGGCGGCGGCCCGTTCACTTCGAGCATGTACACCGTCGATACGCAGACCGGCCAAGCCAGCCTGATCGGCGTCATTTCGAGCGATCCGATCAACAACTCGCTGCAAAGCATGGGCATCGAGAGCAACAGCCCGTGCGAAGCACTGAGCGCCGTGCCCTGGCTGACTGTTTCGCCGACGTCCGGCACCACCGCTCCCGGCGCGAGCGACAACGTGACCGTCGGCTTCGACGCGTCGGCACTGACGCCGGGTCATTACTCGGCCGTGCTATGCCTCGCCAGCAACGACCCGGTGAAGCCGAGCATCCGTGTGCCGGTCTATCTCGAGGTCAATCCCCTCGACCGCATCTTCGCCGACGGCTTCGACGGTACGCCGGGCCGCGACTGATTCGAGCGTTGCACGCGTCACCGATCCGCCAGTGGGGAGGCCGGCGGATCGGTGTACGCCCTGCGTCAACGAAACCTTGCTGCCATGAATGGCTAGGGTTTTCCCGGATGGCGCCAGCACGCCGGCAACGCGACACTCCCCGCCGAAGACCAGCGCCAAATGGCTGGCCTGCCATTCGCGGAGAGTGTCATGGGGTTCAGCATCACAGGTGCACTCAAGAGCGCTGCGTCCTGGGTCGGCGACCGCGTCGATGACGGCGTACAGGCGGCGGAATCGACCGCGTCTAGCGTCGCCGACAGCGTGCAGAATGTCGCTGGCGAAGGCGTGCACGCGCTCGAAGGCGCACAGCACTGGGTCGGCGATCGCCTCGACGATATCGATCACGCGAAGGACTGGGTCGGCGGCAAGATCGACGGCGCAGTGCGCGACGGCGAACACGCAGTCGACAGCTTCCGCCACGACCTGGTGCAGTTCGGTGCGGATCACGGCGGCATCCTCGGCAAAACGATCGCGCAGGACGTATCGAACGATCTTGGCGTCGTCGAAGGGGCCGGGCTGGCCGTGTACGACATGGGCAAGGGCGTCGTCCAACTCGCCGACGGTGCCGGCAAGCTGGTCAACCCGCTCGAATGGGCGACGCATGGCGAGCGCAATCTGCAGCGTCTGGAAACGGCCGGCAAGGCCGCCGAAACGCTCGCCAACCTGACCAGCCCGCTGGCGTGGGCGACCGACACACAAGGCAACATCAACACGGCGAAAGCGCTCTGGAACGGTGTCACTGCGGGCTACCAGGACGCCGCCAAACAGGGCGACTGGTCGAAGTTCATTGGCCGTGGCGTGGTCGACATCGGCAGTCTGTTCATTGGCGCCGGCGAGGCCAATGCCGCACTCAAGGGCGCGGAAGGCGCCAGCGCGGTTGCGAAACTAGGCGACGGCGCGAACGCCCTGGGCAAGGTCGCCGACGCGGGCAAGGCGCTCGACGTCGCCAACGATGCCAGCAAGGTCGTCAGGGGTGGCGAAGCGGTTGCCGACGCAGCTCGCGTCGCGCAGGACGGCGAAGCGGCGCGCGCCGCCGAAGGCGCTGGCAATCTCGGTGACATTGTGCGCAAGGCCGACACCGGCACGACCGTGGGCGGCAAGCGCTTGTTGAAGTTCGAATCCTTCGATGACTTCAACGCAGCAGCGAATGCCGCGCAACCCGATAGCGTCTACCAGTTTGGCGACTTCCGCTGGACCACCGATGCGCAAGGTCGCGTAACGCGTGCGGAGGGCAAGGTCGATCTGGCGCCGACGGGCCGCAACCATCCGACCCTGCAGACCAGAATCGGCAATGAAGGGCGCGACAGCGATGTCGGCTTCCATCTGATTGCCGATCGTTTCGGCGGGCCGACGAACCGCCTCAATGTCGTTCCCGGCAATGGAAAGCCGATTGGCGATGGACTGGCCAACCTCAACAATGGCGCCTACAAGCGTTTCGAGAACGAAATCGCCAACCTGCGTGCAGGCGGTCATGAGGTGGAGATGCGGGTCAGCCCGCAATACAATCCAGGCAATGTGAGTTCGCGTCCGGATCGCTTCGTCGCCGAATACCGCACCGACGGCGGACGCTGGATCACACACAAGTTCCCCAACAAGTGATACGCGCGCTTCGCCATGGATGATCTGAACCAGGCTTACGTACAAACCGTGCAAGCGGTCGCTGCCAGCGTCACCGATGTGATGGATGGCGAATGGGGCGATCGCGAATGGCAGCGGATCGTCGTCAACTACGAATCGCTGCTGCATGCGAAGGAGCCGGAGGCCAGCGGTATCGCGTTCGCGGTCGCGCAGGCGCCGGGCGGCACGCCTGAACTCGTCGATTTCCGTCTGTCGGATGCCGCGGAGGAAGGCTTCAAGCGCATTGCCGACATCATGCACGCGCAAAAGGGACAGTACTGGACCGTCGTCGACTTGACCATCGAACACGACGGCAGCTACCGCTTCGACTACTCCTACGATACGCCCTACCGCCTCGGCGGCCATCCGCACGACACCCGTTTCGACGACTATCTGCAGCGCTATCTGGCCGAAACCGTCGTCCGTTGATCGATCGCGCGCCGAGCGCTCGGCGGTCAGCCCGCCCGCCCGCGCAGCCGCCAAGCGACACAGACGTCTACGACGAACCATGGCCTCTGCGGCAACGTCCGGCACGCAGCGCTCGCCGCCAGCGCCAGACTCCATGCGCTCGTGGAAGGATTGCTAAGGCTTGCTGAGGCCTCCGGTTTCTCATCGGGGCAGCGCCAGAATGCCGCACTTCCTTGCCGCGCAGCCAAACCGGGGCGACAATATGCTGTTGTAGGACAATGAGTTCGCACCCCGCACCGATGATCGACAGCAACCGCTATCCCCGTCTCGCCCGTATCGACTCCCCGGTCGACCTGCGCCGTTTTCCGGAAGCCGAGCTGGGCGATATCGCGCGCGAGCTGCGCGCTTATCTGATCGAATCGGTAGCGACCTCCGGCGGCCATTTCGGCGCGAACCTCGGCGTGATCGAGCTGACCGTCGCCCTGCACTATCTGTACGACACACCAGAAGATCGCCTGGTCTGGGACGTCGGCCATCAGTGCTACCCGCACAAGATCCTGACCGGTCGGCGCGACCGCATCACCTCGATCAAGAAAAAGGATGGCGTCGCACCATTCCCGAAGCGCGACGAAAGCGAATACGACACCTTCGGCGTCGGCCATTCCTCGACTTCGATCTCGGCCGCGCTCGGCATGGCGATCGCGGCACAGGGCAAGGCGGATCCGCGCAAGATCGTTGCGGTGATCGGCGATGGTGCAATGACTGCCGGCATGGCCTTCGAGGCGCTGAACCACGGTGGCGATGTCGATCCGGACATGCTGGTAATCCTCAACGACAACCAGATGTCGATCAGCGAGAACGTCGGCGCGATGACGAAGATGCTGGCGCGCCTGATGGCGAGCCGCACGCTGAACCGTATCCGCGAAGGCGGCAAGAAGATGATGAAGCGCGACGGCTTCTGGTGGCGCTTCGTCAAGCGCTGGGAGGAACACGCCAAGGGCATGTTCGTGCCGTCGACGCTGTTCGAGGAATTCGGTTTTCACTACACCGGCCCGATCGATGGCCACGACATCCCGCTGCTGGTATCGACCTTGCGCATGCTGAAGGAACTCAAGGGTCCGCAGCTGCTGCATGTGATCACGACCAAGGGCAAGGGCTACGCGCCGGCCGAGCGCGAACAGATCGAATATCACGCGGTCGCGCCGTTCGATCCCGAAGCCGGTCTGATCAAGAAAGTCGGTGCGGCAAAACCGACCTACACCGAAATCTTCGGCGACTGGCTGTGCGACATGGCCAAGGCCGACCCGCGCTTGTACGGCATCACGCCGGCGATGCGCGAAGGTTCCGGCCTGGTGCGCTTCTCGAAGGAATTTCCCGAGCGCTACTTCGATGTCAGCATCGCCGAGCAGCACGCGGTCACGCTCGCGGCCGGCATGGCCTGCGAAGGCGCCAAGCCGGTCGTCGCGATCTACTCGACGTTCCTGCAGCGCGCCTACGACCAGCTGATCCACGATGTGG
>JBDTYM010000005.1:0-81276 GCA_040005635.1 Dokdonella sp.
CGGCGCTGCGATCACGATTCCATAGGCTGTGCTGATTCGGTATCGCTGACGTAAAAAGGCCTCCCGATGGGAGGCCTTTTTACTTGCAGGACCGTTCAATTGCCGCGCGCGGAGGTCTCGTCTGCCGCCTGCGTTGCAGTGCCGGTCACATGAGCGCTGCGGTACGCGCTGGCGTCACGCGGGCTGAGCACGGAGCCGACAATGGCTTCCTGCGCCGCGCGTTCGCTGCGGGCCAGGGTAGCGCTGCCGAATGTCGGGTGGCGGCTGCCGTTCACCACGGCGCCTGGCGCCGGTGAATCGACGATCGCGCGCTGCGCGGCGTGCTCGTTGTCAGCCAGGGTCACCGCATCGGTGGTGCCGGAAGCGACAGCTCGGGAGCGCGTATGCGACGGCGGGTCGACGATGACGCTTTGTGCGGAGCGCTCGCCATCGGCGATGGTGGTGGGCGACTGCGCGAAGGCCGCGCAGCCGAACGGCAAGGCGATGGTCAGGACGGCAAGGGCTGCGGTGAGGGACGTTTTGTGGGTGGAAAGGAACATGTTGGCAAACCTCTCGAGTTAGCGCGCTTTCAAGGGCTTGGCGGACTGTCGGCGCGGCGGCAATTCGTCGTATTCGGTCGGGGTCGCGGAGGCGGCGTCGATCGGATTGGTTACGAATATATAGATTCGTTACTCGCTTGTCAACAGGTAATGGATTCCGTAACCTACGCACATCATGGATACGAACCTTCCTGTCAACGAACGCGGCCAGCGTGGCCCGGTCGAGCACGAACGCCGCGAACAGATCATTCGCGCCGCCGACGAACATTTCAGCCGCTACGGCTACAACAAGACCACGGTGGCTGATCTGGCCAAGGCGATCGGCGTGTCGAGTGCCTATGTGTATCGCTTTTTCGAATCGAAGCAGGCGATTGGCGAAGCGGTCTGCGCGGTGACGCTGGCGCGCATCGACGAGCCGATGATGGAGATCATGGCGGGACCGCAGTCGGCCTCGGATCGCCTGCGCAGCCTGTATCGCTGGCTGATGGAAGAGGGGAGCAGGCTGTTCCTCGACGAACGCAAGCTGCATGAGATCGTCGTCGTGGCCGTGCGCGATCGCTGGCCCCCGGTGCTCAAGCACAAGCAGCTCATCGTCGACGCGGTGCGCCGTATCGTCGCCGATGGCCGCGCGTCCGGCGAGTTCGAGCGCAAGACCCCGCTCGACGAGGTTGCGCGAGCGGTCGCCGCAACGACAGAGCCGTTTGCGCACCCGGTCCTGCTGGAGCAGAAGGAGCCGGCAGACCTCGAAGCCGGCATGATCGCGGTATCGAACCTGGTGCTGCGCAGCCTGGCGCCCTGATCTCGCCGTAAGTTATATAATAATAGATATGTAACCGATTGACGTTTCAGTGATCGAAGTGCAGTCCGCACTCGCGCTTGAGGCCGAAGAAACGCGTGTCCTCGGCGCGCATGCCATCGCGCAATGTACGGGTGGTGTGCACGTCGCCGATCGACACATAGCCCTGTTCCCACAGCGGGTGGTAGGGCAGCCCGTGGGCTTGTGCGTAGTCCCACACGTGGCGATCGTTCCAGTCGGCCAGCGGATGGATCTTCCAGCGCCCTTCACGCAATTCGAGCACGCGGATATTGCGGCGTGATTCGCTTTGCGCGCGGCGCAGGCCGGCGAGCCAGGTGCGTGCCTCGAGTTCCTTCAGCGCACGCCGCATCGGTTCGACCTTGCGCAGATGGTTGTAGCGCTCGATGCCGTCGAGACCTTTCTCCCACAGGCGGCCCAGGCGCGCCTCCATCCAGGCGATACCGATTTGTGGCCGATATACCTTGAGGTTCAAGGCAAAGCGCGCAGTCAGCTCGTCGACGAAGCGGTAGGTCTCCGGAAACAGGTAGCCGGTGTCGATCAGCACGACCGGGATATCGGATTTCTGCTGCGTGACCAGATGCAGCAAGGCGGCTGACTGCGCGCCGAAGCTCGACGACAGCACATGTTCGCCCGGCAGGCTCGCGAGCGCCCAGGCGACCCGCTCTTCTGCGCTTTGTGCCTCCAGCCAGCCATTCAGTTCTTCGAGGGCGCGCTCGTCTTCCGCGGCGCTGACCAGATCGGGGGGAATCACGTCGTTGTCTCCAGCGGTATTGCCACGCGCCGCGCGGGAACGATGACGCCCGCGCGCAGCAGAAAATCTCCGAAGCCTTCGCCGTCGCTACGGTCGTCCGCGTAGCGCGCGAACAGCACGTCGAGTTCGGCCAGGATCGCCGCCTCGTCGATGTTCTCGCGATGCATCCGGTTCAGGCGTTGCCCGCGTGCGTCGGCGCCGAGCATCAGGTTGTAGCGGCCAGGCGCCTTGCCGACCAGGGCGATTTCGGCGAGATAGGGTCGCGAGCAGCCGTTCGGGCAGCCGGACACGCGCAAACCGATCGGCACGTCCGACAAGCCATGCGCCGCGAGCAGCCGTTCGACCTTGCCGACCAGCTCCGGCAGATAGCGTTCCGCCTCGGCCATCGCGAGTGCGCAGGTCGGCAACGCGACGCAGGCGAGCGCGTTCAGGCGCAATGGCGTCGCCGTGCGAAAACCGTCCAGCGCGTGTGCGACGACCAACGCATCGATCGTTGCGCGATCGCGCGCATCCACATTCGCGATGATGAGATTCTGGTTCGGCGTCAGCCGTAACTCGCCTTTGTGTACCTTTGCAATTTCGCGCAAGCCCGACAGATGCGTGGCGTGCCCGCGATCGGCGATGCGTCCGGCTTCGATGCGCAGGTTCAGATGCCAGCGACCGTCATGGCCTTCGCTCCAGCCGAAGCGGTCGCCGTTGTGTGCGAACGCGAACGGTCGCGCGGGCTGCAGTGCGAAGCCGAGGCGACGCTCGACCTCGCGCTTGAACCAGTCGACACCGCGATCGGCAATCGTGTACTTGAGCCGCGCATGCTTGCGTTCGGTGCGATCACCGAAGTCGCGCTGGGTCGTCACCACGGCTTCCGCGACAGCGAGCAATTGTTCCGGCGCGATGAAACCCAGCACATCGGCCAGGCGCGGAAAGGTCTTGTCGTCGCCGTGCGTCGCGCCCATGCCGCCGCCGACGGTCACGTTGAAGCCGAGCACGCCGCGGCGCTCGACGATCGCGATGAAGCCGAGATCGTGCGCGAACACGTCGACGTCGTTGACCGGCGGCAATGCGAACGCGACCTTGAACTTGCGCGGCAGATAAGTCGCTCCGTAGACGGGCTCCCACTCGCGGTCGCTTTCGGCAATCTTCTCCTCGCCGAGCCAGATCTCGAAGTACGCGCGCGTCTTCGGCTTCAGGCGCTCGGATAGGCGGGCGGCCCATTCCTGCACGGTCGCATGCGCCAATGATTCATGTGGATTGGCGCCGACCATCACGTTGCGGTTGACATCGCCGCAGGCCGCGATCGTGTCGATCAGCGCCGCATTGATCGCCTGCATCGTCGTCTGCAGTTCGCGCTTGACGATGCCATGGAACTGGAATGCCTGGCGCGTCGTCAGGCGCAGGGTGTGATTAGCGTAGGTGGTCGCGATCGCATCGAGCTGCAGCCACTGCTGCGACGTCACCACGCCGCCCGGCGTGCGCGTGCGGATCATGAAGCTGTAGGCCGGTTCGAGCTTCTGCTGGCGACGTTCATCGCGCAGATCGCGATCGTCCTGCTGGTAGCTGCCGTGGAACTTGATCAGCTGCGTGTCGCTGTCGGCGATCGCGCCGGTGACCGGATTGGCAAGACTTTCGACCAGCGTGCCGCGCAAGTTGCGGCTTTCGGACTTGATCTTCTCGACGGGGGAAAGCGGCGCATTCACTCAGTAGATGTCCCGGGCATAGCGTCCCTGCTGCTGCAGGGCGTCGATGTATTCGGCCGCCTGCTCGCGGTCCTTGCCGCCGTGCTCGGCGACGAGATCGATCAGCGTCGCGTGCACGTCCTTCGCCATCCGCGTGGCGTCGCCGCAGACATACAGCTGCGCGCCGTTCTCGAGCCAGTCGTAGAGTTCACGGCCGCGTTCGCGCAGGCGTTGTTGCACGTAGATCTTGTTTTCCTGGTCACGCGAGAATGCAAGATCCAGTCGATGCAGCGATCCGTCCTTCAGCGCGGCCTGCCATTCGAGCTGGTAAAAGAAGTCGCGTTCGAAATACGGATTTCCGAAAAACAGCCACTGGCGCCCGCGCGCACCGACGGCATGGCGCTCCTGCACGAAGCCGCGGAACGGTGCGACACCGGTGCCGGGTCCGATCATGATGATGTCGCGCGTGGTGTCCTTCGGCAGGCGGAAGCGCTCGTTCGCCTCGAGGAAGACGGGCACGCGCGCACCGTCCTCGCGGCTGGCCAGGTAGGCCGACGCGGCGCCGCTGTGGCTGCGGCCGAAGGCGTCGTAGACGAGGTTCGCGACGGTCAGATGAACCTCGTCGCCGACCGCCTTGCGACTCGACGCGATCGAATACAGGCGCGGCGTCAACGGGCGCAACGCGGCGACGAGATCCTCGGCACTCCAGTCGGCCGGATACGCCTGCAACAGATCGATCACCTGATGACCTTGCAGCAGCGCCGCGAGGTCGCTCGCGCGATCCGGCGCGAGCAGCCGGTTCAGATCTGCGGCGCGCGCCTGCGCCGCGTGTGCGGCGACGAATGGCCGCGCGAGCTTGGTCAGTTCGCGTCTCTCCAGCAACCAGCTGCGCAGCGGCCGTGTCTCGCCCACGAGCGCCACCGCGCTGCCGCCGTCGAGATGCAGGCTGTCCAAAATCGCCTCGACCAGCGCCGGCGGATTCGTCGGCCAGACGCCGAGCGCGTCGCCGGCCTCGTAGGCGAAGCCGCTGCCTTCGATCGAAAGTTCGAGATGGCGTACGTCGCGCGTGCCATTACGCGCGCTGATGCGCTGGTTGACCAGCAATTCGGCCGCGAACGGGCGTTCGCGTGTCCATTCGCTGACAGGCGTCGGCGCCACGGCACGCAGCGGCGTCACTGTCGCGGCGCGCGGCGAGCTCGCTTTGTACGCTTCGCGCGCTGCTGAAAGCGTGCGATCGAGCCACGGCGTCGCCACCGTCTCGATGTCGAGATCGGCTTCGCCGGCAACGGCCAGTCGCGTCGCGCCGAGTTCAGCGAGGCGCGCATCGAGCTTGCGACCGATCGCGCAAAATTGCGGATAACTCGAATCGCCAAGGCCGAGCACGGCGAATTTCAGTTCCGGCAGCTGCGGCGCGCGCGTGCCGGCAAGGAATTCGACGAATCCGCGCGCATCATCCGGTGGATCGCCATCGCCTTGCGTGCTGATTACGAGCGCGAGCAGGCGTTCGTTCTTCAATTCGCGCTGCGGATACGCATCGGCACGCAGCAGGCGCACGCCAAGACCGGCCGCTTCGGCATCGCGCGCAAGCTTCTCGGCGAGACGCTTCGCGTTGCCGGTCTGACTGCCGTAAACGACGGTCAGGCGTTCCTGCGGCCCCGTTTCACGGGCGACAGGGGCGCTGGTCGTGCGCGTGGCAACCCCGGCCTGACCGGCAAGCGCGGCCGTGTAGCCGGACAACCACCACAGAGCTGCCGGTTCCAGCCCTTCGAGCAGTCGCAGGATTTCGCCGGATTTCTCTTCCGGCAACAACGAGATGGGCAGGGCAGGCAGCGCAGGCACGACAGGCAAGTCCGTTTGGACGTCCAAACGTCCTATGGTCTTGCATGCTAGGCCGCGCGCGGTCGACGCGGAAAGAATGCATGGTTATGCGCTTATACGACAGGTGCATCTGCACGTCGCCACGACTGCCGCGATCCGCACGCGCAGCGGATCGGGTCGCGTCAGGCCACTGCAACCCGCGCTGGCGGGCGTACGCCGAGCGGCAGATCGCGCACGATCGTCTGTGCCAGCGTGCGAATTTCCGGCATGCCGGTACATTCCCACAGGCTGCCGCGCAGCAGGGTTCCGATCGCATAGAGCCCATGCCAGGCGCTGCCGTCGGGGCGCAGCAAGCGGCCGTCCGGCTGCGCGGCGAGGCCGAGACCGAGCGCATCCGGCTGTGCCACGCCGTGGTCGAGCAGTTGGCGCACGAGCGTGTGCGAGGTGGTCTGTGCGGCGGATTCAAGACCGGTCGCCTGGATCACGAAATCCGCGGCCACGCTATAGGGGCGCGCGCCACCGCGCGGCTGCAGTTGTGCCAGCAGCAGCGGATCGCCGCCGTCGATCTCGCGCACGCGTGCGGTGAGGATGCGCAGGCGGCCACTGTCCTGCAGTGCACGGATCTTCGAGGCGGTCTGCTCTGGCATGCGATGGCGCACGACTTCCCAGGTCGAGCGCAGATGGCGCAGAAAGCGGGCTCGCTGACGCGGGTCGAGCGCCTGCCAGCAGCGCGGTATCTCGGCGCGTACCGCATCGAGTACGGCGCGCCAGTCGACGTCCGCCGAGGCGGCGGCTGCGCGCACGCTGCGCAGCCAGTGGCCGAGGTTGGCGTGCTTGCGCAGCAGCGCAATCAAGGAGGCCTGCTCCGCATACGGCGCCAGGGGTAGTTCGGAATGCAGCGCGGGCAGGCGACCGCGGCGCGACACGGCGGTCAAGCGCGCGCGCGGCCAGCGCGCGGCGGCGCTGAGCAGGGCATCGACGCCAGTCAGTCCAGTGCCGATCACCAGTACGTGCTCGGGCGCGCGCGACAAGGTCGGCCATGCCCACGGGTCGCTCGCATAGGCGCCGCTGCGGAGGGCCTTTGCGCTTACGCCCGGCAGCGTCGCTGCAGGCAGCGCGCCAAGCGCCAGCACGATGCCATCGGCGCGAAGGTCGTCGCCGCTGCGCGTGTGAATGCTGAAGCCGCGATCGGCGAGCGGGTGGATCGCGACGGCTTCGGTCGAGCGCGCCGCCAGTGTCACGCGCCGGCGCGTCGTGCGCAGCAAACGCTCCAGCGTCGCCTCGACATAGTCGCCATAAATCGAGCGCGGCAGAAACTGACCGCCGCTGGCCGCGATGCCGCGCGTGGCCGCGTAGTTGAGGAAATCGCCGGGTTGATCGGCGAACAGACCCATGTTCGCCGCGCGCACATTGAGCAGATGCTGCTCGTCGACGGTCTCGTAGGCGACGCCGCGGCCCGGCGCACGTTCGCCGACGATCCAGGTCACGGCACCGCCGCTGCTGTAGTCATAGTCGGCCGCGTTGCGCAGGAACTGCGCAACGACCGCTGAGCCGGCGGCGCCGCCGCCAATGATCGCGATGCGTTGCATGAGGGATCTCGACTCGTCGTGGGCGAAAAACTACACGCTCAACGTCGCATCGACGCTCGCGTGATGCGCGCGGGCGCTGTAGCCGCCGCGCGCGTCGGCCTGGAAGGCGTGATAGCGATCGAGCACGCCGCCATAGACATGCAGCGACAACGCCGGTCGCGTCGACGACAGGTTGCGGCAGCGATGCGCATAGCGGCGTCCGGTGAACACGGCGGCGTCGCCGGTGCCGAGCAGGAGCGCGCGCTGCGCAGACAACTGCGGCTGATCGAGTTCGCCGCCAATCGCGAATTCCTCGACCTCGAGTGCGCCATCGAGCACCAGCTCGATGCCCCACAAGCCGGCATGGTCGTGGATCGGCGTGCGATGACCGGCAGGCCATGCGATCAACAGAGCCGAATACGCCTCGTCGTTGCCGCCGGCTATCAGATGGCGGCGATAGTGCTCGGGCGCGGCGACGTCGAGCGTATTCGAGCGCGGCGCGTCGAGCACGAGTGCCTGCTCGGCAAGGCGGCCGGAAAGGCGTTCGATGCTGGCGATCGTCGGGGCCGACCCCAGTGCCGCCAAGTCGCGGCGCACGTCGGCGAGCCAGCGGCGACTGCCGGCCGGAAGAGAGATGTCCATGCGCAAGCCCCTGTGGATTGGATGGCGCTATGCCATCACGTTCGGTGTTAAACCGTAGCTAAACGCGACACGCCAGACACCTATGCCGATATGGCGCGAACGACTGTGCTCATGCTCCGACGTGATGGGCGAACAGGGTATGGCGAATGCATTCGCTTTCACCCGCCCAGCGCCACGCGGTAAGCGCGCGCGATCGCGCTGCTGAAACAGCAGAACACGACCTCGGCGGGTGCCGATGCCTGCGCCAGCCACGCGCGTACCTCGCGTACGGCGATCAGGCTCGCCGCGTCGATCGGATAGCCGTAGGCGCCGCAGCTGATCGCCGGCAACGCGATACGTTCGGCAGCGTTTTCCAGGGCCAGCCGCAGCGATGCCCGGTAGCAACTCGCCAGGCGCTCCGCTTCGCCGCGCGCGCCGCCGTGCCAGATCGGGCCGACCGTATGGATCACGAAGCGTGCCGGCAGTGCGAAGCCGGCCGTGATGCGTGCTTCGCCGGTCGGACAGCGCACGCCCGTGCGGACTTGCGGCAGCGCGCGGCATGCTGCGAGCAGGCCTGGTCCGGCTGAGCGGTGGATGGCGCCGTCGACGCCGCCACCCCCGAGCAGGCTTTCGTTGGCGGCATTGACGATTGCATCGACGTGCAAGGTCGTGATGTCCGCCTCGACGATTTCGATGGAGTCAGTCATGGCAGGTAGGCGGCGTCGAGTCGTTGCTAGCTTCGCGATCCATCGCTCAGCATGCAACCCGGCCTGCGGCATCCTGCCTCCGACGCTCGTCGCAAGCGTCACACCTCGCGCTATCTTCGAGCAGGCTTTCGTCGGCTGCCGCGATCGCGTTCCTCTACGACTTCTGGCTGATAATGGTGATGGCAGCGGTAGCGATTCCGTTCTTGCTGTTGCTCAAGCCGGTGAAGAGCAGGGTGGCGGCGGTGGTGGCGGATCACTGAAGCAGTCGAGCGCCGGCACATCGGCCCGCGCCTGGCGCCGCAGAGTTCGCGTCGCCTAGCCTTGAATGACGCAGCCGGTGAGCGGCGGAGGCCGCAATGCTTGATTGGCGTGCGCGATGATTTTGCACGCGTGTATGTCGACCACGACGGACGGCTGTGCGCTGGAAGGCTTGCCCCAACTTATGCGAACCGTATTGCTTGACATGACAACGGCGACGGAATCGCCGCGGTTATAGCGCGAACCGAGCAGTACATCAGGCGAGGTGGTTTTGCCGTCGGCGAAGAATTGATAGTGAACCAGCTGTTTTTCGTCTCCCCGAAGCACGAACGTGAGATTGGTGCTTGGGATAGCGATGCGCGCCGTTTCGACTTCAGTGGAACAGGCGGAGATGCCTATCGCAATGACGAAGCTCGACAATAGATAGCGCATGCGTTTTCCCTCGCCTGAGCCATAGATTCTGGCATGGCTCAGGAGGGACGACGCAATGCAGCGTTCCTGTAGGATCGTGCGCATGCACTCGCTACAACCTCTATCGGTCACGCTGCCGGAACTCGATTGCGGCGTCGCACTCTTGCGTCCCTGGCACCCCTCCGACCTCGACAGTCTCCTCGCAAATGCCAGCGACGAAAGCGTCTCGAAAGGGTTGCGCGATCGCTTTCCGTATCCCTACACCGGCGCCGACGGTCGCGCCTGGCTCGCGCGCGCGGTCGACGAATCGGATCGAGCCTGGGCGATCGAGATCGGTGGCGCGGCGGTCGGTGGCGTCAGCCTGCATCCAGGCAGCGATGTGCATCGTCATTCGGCCGAACTCGGCTATTGGC
Source organism: Dokdonella sp. (assembly GCA_040005635.1). GTDB lineage: Bacteria > Pseudomonadota > Gammaproteobacteria > Xanthomonadales > Rhodanobacteraceae > Dokdonella_A. The sequence continues at coordinate 9,577 of JBDTYM010000005.1, forward strand.
TCGGTCAGCGCTACTGGGGGCGCGGCATCATGACGACGATCCTGGCCGCGTTCTCGGATCGCGCCATGTCAGCGTTCAACCTGCATCGTCTGTTCGCAACCGTATATGCGAACAATCCGGCGTCGATGCGTGTGCTCGAGAAGATCGGGTTCGAGCGCGAGGGCGTGCAGAAATCGGCGGTCGTGAAGCGCGGCGATTTGCTCGATCTGCACGTTTACGCGCGTGTGCGCACGCAGCTGGGTCCGTTTCTGGAACAATGACGTCGCGTTGATGCTCGATGGCGTGGCTCAACCGATCAGCGGAGCATGGCGAGCGATGGCAAACGACAAGGATTCGGAATCGCCCTGGGCGCGTGCGCGCGTGCGCACCGCGGATCAGGTTCGCAAGGAGCAGGGCCCACGACGGGCAGCGCCAACACAGTCGCGGCCGGTGGACGACAGCGCGCGGAGTGCGCGCACGCTTCCAGCCGCTCCCGCGGTGGAGCGTTGGGATGAGAGCAAGGCTCCGTCAACGGCGACGCGTGAGACGCGTCTATACGGTTTGAATGCCTGCCTCGCTGCGTTTGCGAAGCGCCCGGAGTCCTTGCGCAAGGTCTATCTGACCGAAGCGCGCATTCCGGCACTGAAGAATGTGCTCGCGTGGTGCGTCAAGCATCGGCTCGGCTATCGCGTCGTCGAAGAGGCCGATCTCGACAAGCTCACGGCGTCGAAGCATCACGAGGGTGTGTGTTTCGATCTGCTGCGCGCGCCGCCGCTGCTGCTCGACGAGTTGCTGTCGCGCCTGCCCGATCCACCTGAGGCGTCGCTGCTGCTGTGGCTCGATGGGGTTGGCAATCCGCACAATCTGGGTGCGCTGCTGCGCAGCGCGGCGCATTTCGGTGTCGCAGGCGTGGTCGTGCCGACGGAGGCGGGGCTGGATGTTTCCGGTGCAGCGGCGCGCGTCGCCGAGGGCGCGGCGGAAATCGTTCCGATCGCGCACGCGAAGTCCGCAGCGCTTGCGCTCGATGCGCTGAGGCGACAGGGCTATGCGATCGCCGCGACGGTGCCGCGAGACGGCACGGTGTTGTACGCGGCGACATTGCCGGCGCGACTGGCGCTCGTGTTCGGGGCCGAAGGCGAGGGCATGAGTGCGCCGATGATCGCGTCCGCCGACCTGCGTCTCAGCATACCGGGCAGCGGCGCGATCGAGAGTCTCAACGTTGCGGCGAGCGTTGCGGTGGTGCTGGGGGAGTATTGGCGGCAGCACGCAGGCGCGGGCCCGTCCTAGCGACTGGATCCAAGGCAGCGCGCATCGGCGCGGCCGTTGCGAGTGGAGTCGCGCTGCGAATCGGCCGTGTGGAATATCTGCAGCGCGGCTTCATTGCGGAACCTCGCCCTCTCGCCACAACCCTCTCCCGAACGGTGTAGCTGTTGGGGAGAGGGAGTGAACTTATCCGCCGTGGTCTTTGGCGAACGCGCCGGATGCTGAACCGAAATCGCCATTCGCCTGCGCGGCCAGATAGGCGGAGACCGCATACGCGGCCACGTTCTGCTGCAGTTGCTGCGGATCGATCTTGTCGAGGGTGTCGTTCGCGGTGTGATGCCAGTCGAAGTAGCGCGTCGCGTCCTGATGCAGCGACAGCGCGGCCATGCCGACTCCATGCATCTCGGACAGATCGGAGCCGCCGTTGCCCGGCGCGCTCGCGTCGTACTCGATGCCAAGCGGTTGCAGCACGCTGGCGATCTGCGCGACGGCATCGCGCGCCTCAGGCTTCACCGACGCGGTGATCTTCCAGATGCGGTCGGCGCCTTCGTCGGACTCGCTGCCGAGAACGGCATGCGCGATGTCTTTCGCATACTTCGTCGCCAGCGCCTTGCCGCCGTACAGACCGGCTTCCTCGTTGGCGAATGCGACGACGCGGATGCTGCGTTGCGGGCGATGCGGCAATTGCGCGATCACGTGCGCCGCGCCGACCGCGATGCCGATACCGACGCCATCGTCGATCGCGCCGGTACCCGGATCCCAGGAATCGAGGTGGCCGCCCATGACGAAATATTCGTTCGGTTTCTTGCTGCCGCGCAGCTCGGCAATCACGTTGGCGCCGGTGAATTCACCTTCAATGCCGCAATCGAGCGCAAGTTTCATCCGCACCGGCTGGCCGCTCTTGAGTTCGCGCTCGAGCTGATCGGCGTCCGGACTCGACAGCGCCGCGGCCGGGATCGGCGTGACGCCGGTGTCGAAACGCGTGACGCCGGTGTGCGGCAGCCGGTTGTGGTCGGTGCCGGCCGAGCGCAGCAGGAACGCGGCGGCGCCCTGTTGCGAAGCCAGCTGCGGTCCGTTCGTGCGCACGTGCGAACCGGCACCGTAGTCGTGACCGTCCTTGCGCGCCTGCATGGTCGTGGTGACGTAGACGATCTTGCCGCGCACGCTGTTCGCATCGGCGTTCTTCAACGCATCGAGCGTATCGAAGCCGACCACCTCGGCGTCGATGCCGCCGGCGGGCGTGGCGGGCGAGTAGCCGAGTGCGAGCAGTGCCAGCGGCTGCGGATACGGCGCGAGGATTTCCGCCTGCTGGCCGCGACGCACCCACTTCGGATAGGTGACCGGCTCGGTCCAGACCTTGTCGAAACCGAGCGCCTTGAACTTCGCGACAACCCAGTTGCGCGCCTTCGCATCGTTCGGCCCGGCGGCCAGGCGCGCACCGACTTCGGTCGTCAGTGCCGCGGTGAAATTCCAGGCGGTGTCATCGTGCAGCGACTGCTCGCGCAGTTGTTCGGCGGTCTTGATGTCGGCTGCCGACAGCGTGGTCGGCTTGCCTGCCGCGAAGGCCGGTGTGGCAAGACAGCAGGCGAGGGCGAGCGGCAACGAGCGGCGCATGGCGATTCTCCGTCCAGGAAAACCGCGATTATGCGTTGAGCGCGCGTACGCGGATCGGGCCAAACGTCACGCGTTGGAAGGAGCCTTTGCGTGCTCGGATACAGCGCGCGCCGAGCGCGTGTGCTGCGTCCGCTATCCGCGATTCTTGAGCAGATCGCGAATCTCGGTCAGCAGCACGACATCGGCCGCCGGCGCACTCGGGGCCGCTTCTTCTTTCTTGATCAGCCGATTCATCAGCTTGACGACGAGGAAGATCGCGATCGCGACAATCGCGAACTGGATGAGCGTGTTGAGGAAGGCGCCGAACTGGACCGCGACTTCGCCCTTGCCGTCTGCGCCGGCCGCCTTGAGGATCCACTTGTACGCCGAGAAATCGACGCCGCCGATGACCAGACCGATCGGCGGCATGATGATCTGATCGACCAGCGACGTGACGATCTTGCCGAAGGCCGCGCCGATGACGACACCGACGGCGAGGTCGACGACATTGCCGCGTGCCGCGAACGACTTGAACTCGGACATGAAACTCATGGGGCCTCCTCGCAGTGGGACATCGACACAAGCTTCATTACTCTACCCCGAAGCGCAGTAGCCGGGTTGTTCACACAATGCGCCCGCGCAACGTCGCCAGGCCTTCGAGCTCGGCCTCGTAGCGGTCGCCGCGCTGCAGCGGCGCGACGCCAGCAGGCGTGCCGGTGAAGATCAGGTCGCCCGGCTTGAGTTCGAACAGACCCGACAGGTGATGGATGATTTCGGCGACGCTGGAGACCATGTCGGCGATATCGGTCTGTTGGCGCCGCTCGCCGTTGACGTCGAGGCTGAGGCGCGCCTGCTGTGGATGGCCGATCTCGCTGGCACGGCGCAGCGCGGACACCGGCGCCGAATGATCGAACGCCTTGGCGGTATCCCACGGGCGCCCGGCCTTCTTCGCCTGCGCCTGCAGATCGCGCCGCGTGAGGTCGAGGCCGACGCCGTAGCCAAAGACCAGATCGAGCGCGTGACCCACGGCAATGTCGCGGCCGCCACTGCCGAGCGCGACGATCATCTCGACTTCGTGGTGGAAATCCTGCGTCGCCGGCGGATACGGAACGTCCGCGTCGCCGGTCACGATCGCGTCGGCGGGCTTGCAGAAAAACACCGGCTGCTCGCGATTGACGGGCGAACCCATTTCCTGCGCATGCAGGGCGTAGTTCTGACCGATGCAGTAGATGCGATGCAGTGGGAAGCGTGCGTCGCTGGCGTGAATGGCGAGGCTCGAAACAGGAGTAGCGGGAATGATGAAGGTCATGCGCGGGTAATGCGGCGAAAGGGACGCGCAGCATAGCGCGCGACGATCATGCCTTGCCGCTGCGCTGCTCGCGTCGCCATACCAGCTTCAAGCCCGACCACACCGCGTCGATTGCACAGACCTTGACGTCGACCAGGCCGAGCGGCAGCGCAATGGCGCGTACCGTGTCCTCGCTGATGTCGCTGGCGACTTTAGAAGCCTTCTTCGGCCACGACACCCACAATGCGCCGGCGGCCGGCAGGCGTGGCGACAAGGCATCGATATCCTGCGTCAGCCGCTGCGCGGAGGTCGCGAACACGTGCGCGAAATCGAACTTTCCGCGCGGGCCGACAAGGTGGCAGGCGTCGCCCGCCAGTCCGATCAGGGCGGCGTAGTCGGACGGCGCGCCGCGCACCAGCACACGCAATTCCGGCTTCAGTCCAAGCTTCTGCCAGACCGGTTTGCCGGAATAGCCCGTTGCGTTTGCCAGTGACATCTGTCATCTCCGCGGCGTGATCGGGGAGCCTTGCGGCCTTGCGTCGATGCACCGAGTCTATGGCAGACTTGAATTTCGTGTCGCATCGCTGGGGAAGCGCCGGGTGGAAAAAACGGATCTGCTGCATCAATTGCGCATCGACCGCAGCGAGCCTGAGAAGCGCTCGTTCGGGGTTTTGACGTGGATCGTCGTTGCGTTCGTGCTGCTGGCGGTAGCGGCCGCGGGCGGTTGGTGGTTCCTCTACGGCGGCAAGACCTTCGAGGTCGAGGCGGCGACCGCAGCGGCACCGGCCGGCGGTGCAGCCGGTTCGAGTGCCGTGCTGCAGGCGACCGGCTACGTGACGGCGCGGCGCGAGGCGACGGTCTCCGCTCAGATCACCGGCACGTTGACCCAGGTCCTGATCGAGGAAGGTGACCGGGTAGAGAAAGGACAGGTGCTGGGCACCCTCGAAGATACCGCGCAACGAGCGGGACTGGCGCAAGCGCAGGCCGGTTTGCACGCGGCGCAAGCGCAACTCGCGCAGTTCCAGTCGCAGCTCGCACAGAGCCGGCGCGATCTGGTGCGCGCGCAGGATCTGGTCGGGCGCAAGCTGGTGAGCGCGCAATCGGTCGAGGTTGCACGCACCCAGGTCGAGATGCAGGATTCGCAGCTGGAGACGCAGCGCAAGCAGGTCGAACTCGCGCAAGCCGGCGTGCAGGCGGCGCAAGTGCAGCTCGACTATTGCACCGTGCGCGCTCCATTCACCGGCATGATCATCGCGAAGGCCGCGCAGGTTGGCGAAATCATCTCGCCGCTGTCGGCGGGGGGCGGCTTCACGCGCACCGGCATCGGCACCATCGTCGACATGGATTCGCTCGAAGTCGAGGTCGACGTCACCGAGTCCTATATCAACCGCGTGATCGCCAAGCAGCCGACCGAAGCGCTACTGGATGCCTATCCGGACTGGAAGATTCCCGGTCACGTGATCGCGATCATTCCGACCGCCGACCGTGGCAAGGCAACGATCAAGGTACGCATCGCGCTCGATCAGAAGGACGCACGCATCGTGCCGGACATGGGCGCTCGCGTGTCCTTCCTCGAGGACGGCAACAAGTCGGCCACGGCGGCGCCAGTGGCACCGCCGAAAGGGGTGCTGCTGCCGGCAGGCAGCGTCGTGCAGCGCGATGGCAAGGCCGTCGTGTTCGAGATCGGAGGCGACAAGGCACGCCTGCGCAACGTGACACCGGGGCGCGACCTCGGCGATCTGCGGCTGGTCGAGGGCATCGCCGTCGGTACGCGCGTCGTGCGCGAACCGGCGGCAGATCTCATCGATGGTGCGCGCGTCGCGATCAAGGCGACACAAAAGTGAAATGCGGGTCGGTGGCTTGTCTAAAACGCGCCTCCCCGATCGTCGTCTGCGTGAAGGCACCATCTAACCGGCGCCAACTGAACCTGTCGAGCATTCCTGCAACCCAAGGAAAACGTCATGGCAAACCTCGTCGAAATCCGCAACCTCAGCAAGACCTACGAACGCGGCAAGCAGAAGGTCGAGGTCCTGCATCACGTCAATCTGGATATCGCCGAAGGCGACTTCCTCGCGCTGATGGGGCCGTCCGGTTCGGGCAAGACGACCCTGCTGAACCTGATCGGCGGTCTCGATTCGCCTACCGAGGGTACCTTGTCGGTCGGCGCCGAACGCATCGACAAACTTGGCGAAGGGGCGCTTGCCAAGTGGCGCTCGAACCATGTCGGCTTCATCTTCCAGTTCTACAACCTGCTGCCCATGCTGACCGCGCAGAAGAATGTCGAGCTGCCGCTGCTCCTGACCAAGCTCAACGCCGCACAACGCAAGAAGAACGCCGGTATCGCGCTGCAGCTGGTCGGTCTGGCCGACCGTACGTCGCACAAACCGACCGAGTTGTCCGGCGGTCAGCAACAGCGCGTGGCCATTGCGCGGGCAATCGTGTCCGATCCCAAGCTGCTGGTCTGCGATGAACCGACCGGCGATCTCGACCGTCAGTCGGCCGAGGACGTGCTGGGCCTGCTGCAGACGCTCAATCGCGAGCACGGCAAGACGATCGTGATGGTCACGCACGATCCGAAAGCGGCCGAATACGCGCGGCACACGCTGCATCTGGACAAAGGCACGCTGGTGGAACAGGCGTCGCACGCGTAGCGAGGATCGCGCGCTTGCAACGAAATGAGCGTCATTCCCGCGCAAGCGGGAATCCATTGACGCCGATACGCGAGGCGATATCACTTTGGATTCCCGCATCCGCGGGAATGACGTCGGTAAACGGTGATTGCAGAGGTATTCGGTCATGAAATACTTCCATCTGATCTGGGCCGCGCTGTTTCGGCGCAAGACCCGCACGTTACTCACCCTGGTATCGATCATCGCCGCCTTCTTGCTGTTCGGGCTGCTCGATGCCGTGCGCATCTCGTTCGAGCAGGCCGGTCAATCGGCGACCGGCGCCGAGCGTCTGCAGACCGCGTCGCGACTCTCGTTCATCCAGACCTTGCCGCAAGCGCTGGGCGCGCGTATCGCAGCGCTCGACGGCGTCAAGGGTGTCACGTATGCGAACTGGTTCGGTGGTGCCTACCAGGACCCGCACAATCAGGTCTTTTCCTTCGCGGTCAGTCCGAACTATCTGGACATGTATCCGGAGATTTCGATCTCGCCCGAGCAGCGCAAAGCGTTCGACGAAGCGCCGAACGGCGCTGTCGTCGGCGCCGTGCTGGCGCAGAAGTACGGCTGGAAGGTTGGCGACAAGATTCCGCTGCAGTCGACGATTTTCCCGGACAAGTCCGGCAGCAAGAACTGGAATTTCGATCTGGTCGGCATCGTCCATTCAAATGACAAGAAGAACTCCTGGTACGACCAGATGTTCCTGCTGCATTGGAAAAATTTCGACGAGACCACGCCGTACAACCGCGGTACCGTCGGCTGGTACGTGACACGCGTGAACAACGTGAATGATGCCGATCGCGTGGCCAAGGCCATCGATGCGCTGTCGGCAAACTCCGATCACGAGACGAAAACGCAGACCGAGCAGGCAGCGATGGCGTCATGGATGAAGAATGTCGCCGACATCGGGCTGATCGTCACTTCGATCATGGGCGCGGTGTTCTTCACCCTGCTGCTGCTGACCGGCAATACGATGATGCAGGCGGTGCGTGAACGCACGTCGGAGCTGGCGGTGCTGAAGACGATCGGCTTTTCCAGCACCAGCGTGCTGTGTCTGGTGCTGGCCGAATCGGTGCTGCTGCTTCTGCTCGGCGGGCTGATCGGCATTGGTCTGGTTAGCCTGCTTGCGCCGATGATCACGCAGAACAGTGGCGGCATGTTGAATCTGCCCAATGTGGGTTTGCACAGCTGGTTGCTCGGCATCGCCCTCATGCTCGCGATTGGCCTGGTCATCGGTGCGCTGCCGGCATTGCGCGCGATGCGTCTGAACATCGTCGATGCACTGGCTGGTCGCTGAGGAGAGATGACATGAAGTTTCTGATCGGTCTGCTGACCTTCGTCGCCGTCGTCCTCGGCGTGTTCGTGGTGTTGAACCTGCCGTGGTTCGGCCTGATCGTGCTGCTGGTCGTGCTCGCCGGATGGATGCTGCTGACCCAGCGCGGCAAACAGGCGGCGTCGGTCACCGGCATCGGCATTAGCACGCTCGCGCAGCGTCTGGGATCGTCCGCGGTCGTGGTGATCGGCATCGCCGGTGTCGTCGCAGTGCTCGTCGCGATGCTCGCGATGGCCGAAGGCTACAAGGAAACCCTGCGCCGCAGCGGCAGCGAAGACACGGCCATCGTGATGCGCGGTGCGTCCGCGGCCGAAGTCGCTTCGGTGCTGACGCATGACAACGCCGTCGTCATCGCGCAGGCGCCCGGTATCGCCAAGGATGCGCAGGGCAAGCCGATCGCATCGCCGGAGCTGGTGGTCGCGGCGAACCTGCCGGTCAAGGGTGGCAATCCGGAAGAAGACTTCGGCAGCGTGCAGCTGCGCGGCATCGGCGACGAAGCGTGGGCGCTGCGCCCGAACGTCAAGATCATCGCTGGACGCAAGTTCCAGCCCGGCCTGCGCGAACTCGTCGCCGGCAAGGGCGCGCAGCGCCAGTTCGCCGGCCTCGACGTCGATCACGACATCAAGCTCGGCAATCAGGTGTGGAAGGTCGTCGGCATTTTCGAATCGAAGGATGCGATGGACTCGGAGCTGTGGGCCGATGCCGACGTGGTCGGTCCGGCGTATCGCAGTGGCAATAGCCTGAGTTCGGTGTTCGTCCGACTGACCGGGCCGGACGCGTTCGAACCGTTCAAGGCGGCGCTCGCCAGCGACCCCCGCCTGCAGGTGGATACGACCACGACGATCGAGTACTTCAGCAAGCAGTCCGAGCAGATCGCCAAGGTGATCACCTTCATCGGCATCGTTGTCGGCGCGATCATGGCGATCGGCGCGGTGTTCGGTGCGCTCAACACGATGTTCGCCGCGGTTGCCACGCGTGCACGCGAAATCGCGACTTTGCGCGCGATCGGCTTTCGCGGCGTACCCGTCGTCGTTGCGATCCTGCTCGAGACGATGCTGCTCGCCTTGATCGGCGGTGCCATTGGCGGCGCGATCGCCTGGCTGATCTTCAACGGTTACACGGCGTCGACGATGTCGGGTGTCGGTCAGCTGACCTTCGATTTCAAGGTCTCGCCGGCGCTGCTGTGGACGGGTCTCAAATGGGCACTCGCCATCGGTTTCATCGGAGGCTTGTATCCGGCCCTGCGCGCGGCGAGCTTGCCGGTGACGACGGCTTTGCGTGAGTCGTGATGTCGGCAGCCCTCCCCCTTCGCGGGGAGGGTAGGCCGGGGCTGGTGCGATTCGCCGAGGGATTGCTGCGACGTGCTACGGCATCACCGGCGCGTGATACTCCAGCGTCAACCCGAGCGCCCACAACAGCAGCAGCACCAGCGGCAGATGCACGGCCAGCTGCACGAACGTGAAGCCCACGATGTCGCGCGCTTTCAGTCCGAGCACGCCGAGCAGCGGCAGCATCCAGAACGGATTGATCAGATTCGGCAATGCTTCGGCCGCGTTGTAGATCTGCACGGCCCAGCCGAGATGGAACTTGAGGTCGTTCGCCGCCTGCATGACGTAGGGCGCCTCGATCACCCACTTGCCGCCGCCGGAAGGCACGAAGAAGCCGAGCACGGCCGAGTAGGCGCCGATCACGAGCGCGAACGTGTCGTGCGAGGCGAACGTCACGAACAGCGTGGACAGGTGATGCGCCAGCGTCTGGCCATCGGCGCCTTTCGCCGTGGTCAGTATGCCGGCGATGCCGCCGTACAGCGGAAACTGGATCAGCACGCCGGTGGTCGCCGGCACCGCGCGCGCCAGCGAGTCGAGGAAGCGCCGCGGTCGCCAGTGCAGCAGCAGACCGGCCATCAGGAACAGGAAGTTGTAGGTATTGAGGTTCGAGATCGCGCTGGCGGCACCCTTGGTCGCGAACTCGCGCCCGAGCCAGATCGAGCCGAGCAGGACCAGCAGCAGACTCAGCAGCGGGCTGTATTCGAGCCACTCGCCGGGGCGTTGGCGGGTGACCGCGGTCGTCGCGGCGAGATGCACATCGACGTCGCATTGCGCGGCCCGGCGCGCATGCGCGCGGCGCGGCGCCGACCACCAGGCGATCAGCATCGACACGCCGATCAGCACGATGGTCAGCACGATCGACTGCCACAGAAAGATCGTTTCGCCGAATGGGATCACGCCGGTGATCTTCAGCAACGCCGGCGGCAGGCTGCTCGGGTTCGCCTGCAGCTGCGCGGCCGATGAAGACAGGCCCATCGCCCATGAAGCGCCGAGGCCCAGATACGCCGCTGCACCGGCGGCGCGATAGTCCAGATCGAGTTCCTCACGACGCGCCAGCGCGCGCACCAGAAGGCCGCCGAAAACCAGGCTGAAGCCCCAGTTGAGCAGCGAGGCCAGCATGCTGACGAGGGCGACGAAGGCAATCGCGCCGGGGCCGCTACGCGGCAGTGCCGCGAGGCGCTCGATCAGGCGCGCGACCGGCGGTGCGCTGGCGACGACATAGCCGCCGACCACCACGAACACCATCTGCATGGTGAATGGGATCAGGCTCCAGAAACCCTCGCCGAACGCGCCGGCCGTGGTCGTTGGACCCGCACCGATGGCGAGTGCCGCGATCGCGACCACGCCGACGCCGAGGGCGGCGAACACGAACGCGTCGGGGAACCAGCGTTCGGCCCAGTCGGCACAGCGCAGCGCCGTCCGGGCCATCCAGGTTTCGTTGTCAGTGGCCATGGTCACGCCTCGCACGCAGGGCAAAGCGGCAGACTAGGGCGCGCGCGCGTTCTGTCGCAAGCCGACCAAGGTCGCGCCGGCAGACCGCCGCGGAACCTGCGGGAGCTAGGCGGCGCGCCGCTCGCGCGCGAGGGCAATCAAGCCGACGCCGGCGAGGATGACCGCCATTGCGACGAGATCCAGGGCGTGTACGGTCTCGCCGCCGAGCAGCGCACCGATCAGCACCGCCACGGGCGGATTGACATAGGCGTAACTGGTGGCCAGTGCCGGGCGCACGGTATTCAGCAGGTACAGGTAGGCACTGAACGCGACGATCGAGCCCATTACGCCGAGATAGACCAGTGCGAGCGTCGCCGACGTCGTCGGCGCGAGCGGGAAGCGTTCGCCGAACGCGAGCGCGCCGACGAACAGCACCGCGCCGCCGCTCAACATCTGCGCGGCGGTGTTCATCGCGGCCGGCGGCATCTCGCGATGCTTGCTCCAGACCGAGCCGAACGCCCAGGCCATTCCTGCGACGATAAGCGCGATCGCGCCGAGCGGAGCGGCGGCCAGGCCGCCGCCGAGATTGAGCAGGATCACGCCGGCGAAACCGACGCCGAGGCCGAGCCATTCCAGACGTCGCGGCCATTGGCCGTATAAACCGCCAAACACTGCGGCGAACAGCGGCATCGCGGCGACCGCGACCGCGGCAAGGCCGGACGCAACGTGCTGCTCCGCGTAGCAGACCAGGCCATTGCCGAAGCCGAGCAGCAAGGTGCCTGTCGCCGCGGCATTCAGCCATTGCGAGCGCGTCGGTGCCGGCATGCCGCGCCAGCGCAGGAACGCGAACAACGCCACGCCGGCGCAGAGAAAGCGCACGCCTGCCATCAGGAACGGCGGATAGCTGGCCAGTGCGAAGCGGATTGCGAGATAAGTCGAGCCCCAGATCAGATACAGCGCGACCAGCGCCAACGGCACCAGCACGCGCGGATTCGTCAGTGCTGCCGATGGCGGCGTCAAGGACATGTCGCCGCGTGAGCCCTCATTCATGGACTGCCTTGGTCGGCCGAATTCCGGCATGGTGAGACGAACGAATTGCGCAGGATAGCGACAGCGATGGACCCGTGCGAGTCCCGCTACACCTGCTCAGGAGAGGGCCACTTTCGATTCCAGCGAGAGCAGGCGGCGCTTGCGCGGGGGCCCCCAACGCCAGCCGCCAGGCTGGCCGTCGGCACGCACGACGCGGTGGCAGGGCACGACGAAGGCGAGTCGATTGGCAGCACAGGCACGAGCGACGGCTCGCGCGGCACGCGGCGCGTCGATGCTTTCGGCAATCTCGGCGTAGCTGCGCGTCTGCCCGCGCGGAATCCGCGTCAGCGCCTGCCAGACGCGCCACTGGAATGCAGTCGCGCGCAGATCGAACGGTGGCAGCGCTGCGTCGGAGGGTTCGGCGCCTGCCAGCTCGTTGACGATACGTTCGATGACGGCGCTGAGCCATTCGTTGCGCCCCGCATCGACGCGTTCGATTTCGGCATGCGGCAATTCCGCGCGCAGCTCGGCGAGCAGTCGCTCATCGCTGCTGCCGATCGACACGGCGCAGATGCCGCGCGCGGTCGCGGCAACCAGTAGTTGGCCGAGCTTGGTCGCGAGCGTCGTGTAGCGCACGGCAGTACCCGCACCGCCGCGACGGTAGTCGTTCGGCGTCATGCCGAGGAGTGCGTTGGCCTGCTCGTAGACGCGGCTGCCGGAACCAAAGCCGGCGTCGTAGACCGCATCGGTCACGCGGCTGCCTCGGCGCAGTGCGGACTTGAAGCTGCCGAGCTTGAGCTGGCGCGCGTACTCAGCCGGCGACAGTCCGAAGCGTGCGCGGAAGCGGCGTTGCAGGTGCGTAGGGCTGAGGCCGACGCGCCGGGCCAGTTCGGCCAGGCTGGCCTGTTCGCCGCGCGCGCTTTCGATCAGCGAGCGCGCCTGTTCGAGGGGATCTTTGCGGAGGGGCTGCGTATTCATGCTGCGCAGGTTACGTCGCGCGCCGGACTGCCACCATCCGAATCTTGCGCTGCGACGCTGGCGGACCTGGGTCGCTTCACGATGCGCCGGCGAATCGTCGAACGGAGCGCCTCACGCTGACCGATAGTCGGTCCGGCCGGCGGGTTCGGACAGGCTCCTAGCGGGCCGACTCGTGATCACGCGGATTCACCGACACCACGGTGAATTCACCTTCGATCACGCCGGGCGGCGGCGCGGGTGCGCGCTGGGCGGGCCCGGCGGAGGCTGCCGGCCGCGGCGTCGAACGGAACGCATTGATCAGCAGGAAGAGGCCGCCACCGATTGCCAGCGCCGCGATCGCGAACATGCCTAGCGCGACCAGCAGCAGCACCGCGATCGCGCCGAGCACGCCGGCGACGAAGCGCGCGATCGGGTGACGCGGACGCAAGGCGCGGAAAGGGCCGTAGAAAAACATGCCGAAACTCCGTATGTCAGAATCGCGCCCCGCCATCCGTTGCGGCAGCGCTTCCCGCCATTATGGGTGCGCGCGCGACGACGACAAGTGCTGAAAGCTTGGTATGAACAAATCCCCGCCGCTGTGCCGGCTCGACGAAATTCCAGACGGCGATGCGATTTCCGCACGGGTCGACACGGATGCCGGCGGTTTCGAGCTGATCGTGCTGCGCCAAGGTGCGCACGCGTTTGCGTATCACAACGAGTGTCCGCACGCCGGGCGCAATCTCGACTACGCACCCGGGCGGTTTCTGGTGCGCGATGGTCGGCTGATCTGTGCAGCGCACGGCGCGACGTTCGCAGTCGACAGCGGCGCCTGCCTCGGCGGCCCCTGTCGCAACGGCCTCATGGCGATGCCGATCGAAATCGTCGACGGCGACGTCCGCCTGAGCGCGCTCAGCGATTGAATACGAGGTTCACCGCGCCGAGCATGACGACCAGCATCAACACGGTCAGCGGGATGCCGACGCGCAGGAAATCGCGCGCGCGATAGCCGCCCGGTCCGGCGATGATCGTGATGACCGGGTTCGCGCTCGGGATGATGAACGAGTTCGAGGTCGAGATCGCAACGACCAGCGCGTAGACGGCCGGATTGCCGCCCGAGGCGAGCGCGACGTTGATCGCCATCGGCACCATCATGACGGTGGCGCCGACGTTAGAGACGACCTGCGCGAACAGCAGGGCGAGTACCGCGATCACCGCCTGCAGGCCCCACTGCGGCCAGCTGCCGAGATAAACCAGAACTTCCTGCGCGATCCATGCGGCGGCGCCGGTCGAATCCATCGCCCAGCCGAGCGGGACCAGGCAGGCGAGCGTGAAGATCGTCTTCCAGTTGATCGCGCCGTAGGCTTCGTCCATGTTGAGGACGCCCGACAGCAGCATGCCGACCGCGCCGGCCAGCATGGCGACCGAAAGCTTGATGTCGGTGAACAGACCGAGCCCCATCGCGAGGGCGAAGAACGTAACCGCGTACCAGATCTTCGCTGGGCGCTGTTCGTCCTTCGGATAATCGGTGACGACGACGAAGTCGTGCGACTCGGCGGTCTGTGCGAGATCGCGCCAGAAACTGTGCAGCACCAGGGTGTCGCCGGCACGCAGTGCGACCTTGCGCACGTCTTCGCGGAAGACCTGATCGCCGCGATTGACCGCGAGGACCGAAATACCGTGCGTCTTGCGCAGGCGCAGCTCACCGACGGCCTTCTTGATCCAGCGCGAGTTAGGCGGGATCACCGCTTCGGAAATTCCGGCGCGGGTCGGGTTGAACAGATCGGCGAAGTTGCGCAAGCGCGTCTGCACCTGGCACAGCTGATTGTTCGCAAACTCGTTGACCGCCTCGCGCTTGCCGAGCACGCCGAGCACGCTGCCGACCCAGATCATCTGGTCGCCCGGCGGCGCCAGGCGCGCCTCGTTGCCGGTCTTCAGGGCGAGTATCAACGGCGCGCCGCGCAATTGCTCAACCTCGCCGACGCTCATACCGACCAGCGGGCTGTCGGTCGTGACGATGAGTTCGAGCACCTCGCCATCGATGCCGTAAGTCTCGGCGAAGTAGGTTTCGGTGCGCCCCGGAGTCACCTTCTGGCGCTCCTCCTCGTTCGGCAGCAGGCGTCGCGTGAACAGCGCGAAGTAGGCAAGGCCGGCGAGCAGCAGCGGGATGCCGATCGGCGCAATCGAAAACAGGGTGAAGGTATGGATCGTCTGCGCACCGGAGGGCAGGTTGCGGTTCGCACTCGCGATCAGGTCATTGAGCAGGATCAGCGGCGAGTTCGAGATCATCGTGATGTTGGTGCCGCACAGGATCATGCAGGCCATCGGCAGCAGCAGTCGCTTCAACGGAAGGCCGGTGCGCGCGCTGATGCGGCTGACCACGGGCAGGAACAGCGCGCTGAGCGCCTGGCTCTGGATCACCGCGGAGAGACTGCCGACCATCGCGTTGATCAGCAGCGAGACGCGCGATTCGATGCCGCCGGCGAGGCGCAGAATGAACGAGGCCGCCTTGCTCAGCACGCCGGTACGGTCCAGGCCGGCGCCCATGATCATCACCGCGATCAGCGAGATCACCGCATTGCCGGCGAATCCCTCGAACAGCTGTTCGACCGGCAGCAGGCGCGTGATGCCGATGAAGACGATGACGAGCAGCGCGATCAGGTCGGCGCGGATCCACTCCAGCACCAGCATCAGCACGGTGAACGCGAGCAGCGCGAACACGAGTGCCATATTGGTGGTGAGGGTGAGGCCGGCGTCCATTCGGGGCGGTTCTGTTGTTGTGGCCGGGCGGTTGTCAGCGTGGCTCAGGCGCGTTCATGCACGAAATCCCAGACGCCGTGTCCGAGGCGCAGGCCGCGGCGTTCGAAATGTGTTTCGATGCGCCAGGGGGGGCGCTCCGACGGCGAGGCCTGTTGCGGGTCGGGCCGCCACATTGGCGCTGCGGCGAGCACGTCCTGCATATGCTCGGCATAGTCGGCCCAGTCGGTCGCCAGATGCAAGCGTCCACCCGACGCGACGCGCGTCGCCAGCAGTGCAAGGAACTCGGCCTGGATCAGGCGGCGCTTGTTGTGGCGCTTCTTGTGCCACGGGTCGGGAAAGTAGATACGCACTTCGGCCAAGGCATCCGCGCCGATTTCATGCTGCAGCACGTCGACTACGTCGTGGTTGTACAGGCGTACGTTGTCGACGCCGGCATCGGCAAGGCCATTCATCAGGCGACCCACGCCGGGTCGATGCACTTCGACGCCGATGAAGTCGCGCGTGGGTTCGACCTGTGCAGAATGCAGCAGTTGCTCGCCATTGCCGAAGCCGATCTCCAGCACCCGTGCTGCGCGGCGTCCGAAGACGTCGGCAAAATCGCGTGGCGCGCCGGCGACCTCGAGGCCATAACGCGACCAGTGCTGATCGAACGCACGCTGCTGCGCCGGCGTGAAGCGGCCCTGGCGTAACACGAAGCTGCGGATGCGGCGATCGTGCGTGTCCGCAGGTTCGTGCATGGCGGTCAAGCGATGGTGCCGTCGAGCGGACTCGACGCGGATGCGTAGCGCTTGCGCGGAATGCGCCCCGCGCGGAACGCGGCGCGGCCGGCTTCGACCGCGAGCTTCATCGCGTGCGCCATCAGCACGGGATCGGTGGCGCCGGCGATCGCCGTGTTCATCAGTACGCCGTCGCAACCGAGTTCCATTGCGATCGCGGCATCGGAGGCGGTGCCGACGCCGGCATCGACAATGATCGGCACCTTCGCGTTCTCGATGATCTCGAGCAGGTTGTAGCGATTCTGGATGCCGAGGCCGGAGCCGATCGGCGCCGCCAAAGGCATCACGGCGACGCAACCAATCTGCTCGAGTCGCCTGGCCAGGATTGGATCGTCCGAGGTGTAGACCATCACCTGGAAGCCGTCCTTGACCAGCGTTTCCGCCGCGGCGAGCGTCTGCACGACATCCGGGAACAGAGTCTTGGCATCGCCCAACACTTCGAGTTTGACCAGGGTATGGCCATCGAGCAGCTCGCGCGCGAGGCGGCAGGTGCGCACCGCGTCGTCGGCCGTGTAGCAGCCGGCGGTGTTCGGCAGGATCGTGTAGCGCGATGGCGGCAGCACATCGAGCAGGTTCGGCTCGTTCGCGTTCTGGCCGATATTCGTGCGGCGGATTGCGACGGTGACGATCTCGGCACCTGCCGCGGCGGTCGCGCGCTGTGTTTCGTCGAGGTCCTTGAACTTGCCGGTACCAGTGAGAAGACGCGACCGGTAAGGCTTGCCGGCGATGATGAGGAGGTCATTGAGATCGCGAGGCGATTGAGGCAGCGCATTCATGGCACGGGCGTCGATGGGATGTGAGGTCGGTGGATGTGTGGGTGGAGCTGCGAACAGCGAGGTTCACGACACGCAGCCGTCCGTGGAGCCCCCGAGCCGCACATCGATGTGTTGTCGTGTGGCGATTGACCAGCGTGCAGTTGCTCGCTACCGCTCGCAGCTGTTGCTGGCAGCGCCATCCTGGCCTTGCAAAGCAAGCCTCGGGCTCCTGCCCCAGGCGTCCAAGGCGGCGCATACGATGCGTGCGGGCATCGCGTAGGCGCGCCGTTTCATCCTCCCCCAATCGCGTGGACGATCTCGATCCGATCACCTGGATTCAAGGGATGCGAGTCGTGGCAGCTGCGCGGGACGATTTCGCGGTTCACCTCGACGGCAACGCGGCGTTGCGCGTAACCGGCGAGTTCAAGCAATTGCAGGATCGAGGTGGCGGGATCGATCTCGCGATCCTCGCCGTTGAGGGCAACTTTCATCGCGTCATTGTAAACGTCCGCTCGGGTGCTGGCTCGTCGTACTTCAGGTCGCCGGGAAAAAAGACGCCGCGCAATGCGCGGCGTCGAAGGTCGATACACGAAGAATCAGCGGCCTTCCTTGTCCTTGTCCTTGTTGCGTTCACCACGCTGTTCTCGCTGTTGCGGCGCTGGCTGATTGCGCGGCTGCGGCTGTGGTGGCGGAACGTTCCGCGGCTGCGCCGGCTGTACATTGCGCGGCTGCGCCTGCTGTTGCGGAACGCTGCGTTGTTCGACGCGTGGCTGATACTGCTGTTGCTGCTGCTGCTGCGGCGGCGCACTGCGCTGAGCCGGTTGCTGCGGAACGTTGCGTGGTTGCACCTGTTGCTGTTGCACGCTGCGTGTCTGGTTCTGCGGCACCGACGAATTGTTGCGTGGAATCTCGCGCAGCTGCGGCGCCGGACGAATCTGTCCTTGCGGGGCCGCCGTGTTACCACGGTCGGTCGCCGGACTCGTACGCTGCGGCAGCGACTGACGCGGAACCGGTGTCTGCGCGTTGCTGCGCTCGACCGGCGCCACGTTACTTCCGCGCTGGACCGAGTTCGGCAGGGCGCGGTTCTGCGCGTTCGCGGCCGGTGGATTGCCGCGCGTCACGGCGGGGCCCGCGTTGTTGCCAGTTGCCGGCGAGCCTGCACGCGGTGCGAAGCGCGATGAGGGCAGCGCGGTTCGATCCGTTGCATTCGACTGCCCACGCTGAACCGCATTCGGCGCCGTATTGCCGGGTGCAGCGACAGGTGCACGACCGACATTCGCCGGATTCGTCGGCGTCACCGGTCCGCGCGGTCCGGCAGGGGACGCACGATCATTGGCGATATTCGGCCGTTGCCCGGCCGCGGATGCGGTGCCGCGCGCCGGCAGTGGCTGCGGCTTGGCCGCATTCTGTCCGACCAGTTGCACGCGGGACGCCAGTGCACGGTTCTGCGTGGCGCTCGTGCCCGGGCGTGCGGCGATCGCGCGCGTCTGGCTCGCCGCCAGCGGTTGCGCGCCATTGCGTTCGATGGCCTGAATACGCGAGGCGATCGGCGCCGAGCGCGGCGGCGGCGCAGTGCGCGCGATGACGCGGCGGTCCATCACGCCCGTTGCCGGGCCCGCACGGCCACGGGCGGCATTGCCCGCGAAGCTGGCCTGGGTTGGAGCGATGCCGACGCGGCTGACTACCTGCGCTCCACGCAGTTCGCGATCGTTGATTTGCACGCGTCCTGCGGCAACCGGCCGAGCGCCCACGAACGCGTCGCGCGACATCGCGGTCATGTTGCCGCGATAGGCGTAGTTCGCCCCGGTGATCGGACGGCCGCGAGAGTAGTTGTTGTTGTAGACGTTGGTGACGTAGGTGTTGTTGATGAACGTCGTGTTGCGCACATTGACGTTGGTAAAATAACCGCGTGAGGCGCGATACCACGGCACATAGACCTCGCGCGGGCCGAGCGGGAACCAGCCCACGGGGCCGCCGCCGCCGACCGAGATGCCGACCCCACCGACGAAGGCGACCAGGGCTGGCGCATAGATCGACCGACCGCCGCGATAGGCGCCCGGGCACCAGCCCCAGCGATTGTCGACGTAGGCCCAGCGTCCGTAGTGGAACGGCGCGAATCCCCACGCTGCGCTGTCGACCCAGGTCCAGCCCCATGGATCGATCCATGACCAGTGGCCGGAACGATACGGCGCCCAGTCGGCTTCGACCGTGTTCGGATACCAAACGTTGCCGTATTCGGGGGCCGTGCTCCACGAGCCGGAGTTGTCGAGGTCGGCATAGCCGATGACATCTTCCGATACGTATTGGCGCGATACCGAGTGCTCGTAGCGCTGGTTGCGTGTCGAGCACCACTGATCGAAATCGTCACCGCGCGGCAGGTCGAGCACTTCGTAGTCGTGCAGAGCGGTATCGTTGAAGCGGTAGGTGTTGCCCGCGCGCACGCTATAGCTGGCGTTATTCTCGCCATAGACATCACCGGCGCCGTCGAACACGGTGACCATGGTCGAGTCGCCCTGCGGTGCGATGTCGATGCGGTAGTTGCCCGGCTGGTTGACGACGAACGCCAGCGTCGGGGTATCGACTTCGTAGCTTTGGCCGTCGGCGACGCGGCGCACATGCAGATTCACCGTGCCCTCGGTGAGTTCGATCTGTGCGGTGTTGTCATCGAGGTTGAGCAGGTTGAAGGTGCTGCCCTGGTCGAGGCGGATGTCGGCCGCACCGATTTCCAATTCGACGCGCGAATCCTTGTCCGTATAGACCTTGTCGCCGGTGCCGAGCGGACGATTCAATGAGGCTTCCGCCCATTGGTCGTCACCCGCCGGCTGAAAACTCACGCTGCCGCTAAGAAAGCTGACGCGCGCCACGCGATCGGGCGGATCATCGTCGGCACGCGCGGCGCCGGCAGACAGCCCGGCAGCCAGCGCCAGCACGGCGCACCACGCCCATGGATTGGAACGACGCTTCGTGTACATGAAATACTCTCCTGGAGCCTACGCCAGCCGCAGTTTCGGTGGGATTCGCTCTCCCCTACGCATCGGCCGCCCGCGCTGGCAGGCTGCGCACACTATCAGCGAAATCCGCTGAATGACGACTTTCCGCATATCGATTTTTGCGCTTCCCGACAAAACCGCTTAGCGCCGATTCAGCGCGTTTGCGGGCTCGTCCAGTCCTTAGGTTGTCGCCCCGAGCGGCCGCCGCTACCCTGTCGTGACCCGCGGGTGTCGTCTAATGGTAAGACAGCAGCTTCCCAAGCTGCGAACGTGGGTTCGATTCCCATCACCCGCTCCATGCCGCCAACGTGCCTTCCGATTCCTTCCCACTGCGGTCTGCCCAATCGACGCCCGCGACCGCCTGCCCACCTCTGGGCTGGCGCGAATGGGTGGCGTTGCCGGCGCTCGGAATAGCGACCATCAAGGCCAAGCTGGATACCGGCGCGCGCTCGTCGTCGCTGCACGTCGAAGCCCTGGAAACGTTTCGTCAGGACGGCGCTCAGCACGTGCGCTTTCTGCTGCGGCCGCGCCGTCGTGGCACGCGTCTGGTCGCGTGCCAGGCACCGATCCTCGACCGCCGCCCGGTCACCGATTCGGGTGGGCATCGCAGCGAGCGCTGGTTCGTCGAGATCGAGGTCGCACTCGCCGGGTCGCGTTTCATGACCGCCATCAATTTGACAGACCGCCGCGCGATGCTGTTTCCACTGCTGCTCGGGCGCAGCGCTCTGTGCGGGCGATTCAGCGTCGACGCCGCGCTTTCGTATACCTCACCGCGACCGCCGCGTGCCGCGACGGCGCCGACATGAAGAAGACCATGAAGATCGCCATTCTCTCGCGCAACACGCGGCTGTACTCGACGGTGCGCCTGATCGAGGCCGCGCGAACCCGTGGACACAGCGTGCGCGTGCTCGATCCATTGCGCTGCTACATGCGTATCGCCGCCGGCAGGTTCGAGATGCACTACAAGGGGCGTGTGTTGCGGGGCATCGATGCGGTGATCCCGCGCATCGGCGCTTCGATCACGTTCTACGGCACTGCCGTCGTACGCCAGTTCGAGATGATGGGCGTGTACACGCCGAATGGGTCGGATGCGATCCTGCGCGCGCGCGACAAACTGCGCACGATGCAGTTGCTGGCGCGCGAAGGCATCGATTTGCCGACGACGGTATTCGGAGACAACCCGGACGACACCGGCGATCTGCTCGCGATGCTCGGCGAGCCGCCGCACGTGATCAAGCTCAACGAAGGCGCCCAAGGGCAGGGAGTTCTGCTGGCCGAGAAGCGGTCCGGCGCGCAGGGCATGATCGAGGCGTTGCGTGGGCTCTACGCGAACTTCCTCGTGCAGGAATTCGTGCGCGAGGCGAAGGGCGCGGACCTGCGTTGTTTCGTCGTCGGCGGGAAAGTCGTCGCCGCGATGCAGCGGCAGGCGCCGGAAGGAGATTTTCGCGCGAACATCCATCGCGGCGGGACCGCTAGCGCGATTGAACTGACGGCGGCCGAACGCGACATCGCCTTGCGCGCGGCCCGGCAGATGGATCTGGGGGTTGCAGGGGTCGATCTGCTGCGCTCGCGACGCGGTCCGCTGGTTCTGGAAGTCAATTCCTCTCCAGGCCTCGAAGGCATCGAGGGTTCGACTGGCGTCGATGTTGCTGGCGCCATCATCGACCATGTGGCCAAGGGTGCGAGCCGGGAGGCGAAACCGGTCGCCAGGAAACAACGACGAAAGTAGTACGAAGAAAGACGTTGACAACACGCGATCGCCGATCTTAGGATCGGCACGTATCCCGCGTCGGCGACTGGGCGGGGCTCGCTACGAACCTGAGGGGTGTCGCGTGAAGAGTCTGTGTCTTATTCTGGTACTGATCGTCGCGCTCCCTTCGACCGCCATTGCGGCCGGGGAGAACTATATCGAGCCGAACAAGAACGCCGATTCGCGTGAAAAACTCTCCGATGTCGCAGCCAACGTGCGCCGCGAAATGCAGGCAGGCAGGCGCTTCCAATACGTCTCCTCGCGCGAACGCGAAACCGTCAACGCCAAATTTTCCGAGATGGACGCGCTTTTCGGCCGGTCGGGATCGGTGGCGCAGATGAACGACGACCAGAAGACCCAGTTGTTCAATGCCCAGGAAGTCATCAATTCAATTCTTACCGATCGCGACAGCGAACGGCTGATCTGCAAGAACGAGCCGATCATCGGGTCACACGTCCGGTCGAAGACCTGCCGCAGCTACGCAGAGGAGCAGGCGCGCCACGAAGTGTCAGCCAAGGACATGCTTGATCGGCAAGCAGTAGTTTGCAAACACACGGGACCGAATTGCCCCGTTTTCGATTGAGAAAGACGAGTTTTCCGCCCGACTTGGCCGCTGGCAGGCTCCGCATGATGTTCTTTCGATGCCCTGAGTGATTCATTTATTTCAACCCATTGTCACAGTAGGAGTTTCGCAACATGAAATCTGGTTTGCTCATCGCGACGCTGGTCTTATCCTTCATCGCATCGCCCGCCTTCGCCAAGGATGACACGGCACCGGCCGTCAACGCCGATACTAAGGCCGCATTCGACACGGTCGCAGGCTGGGTTCGAGCGCAAATGGAGGCGGGCGGACGGTATTCGGAGGTCAGCTCGGGCGAACGCAGCAAGGTCGACGCAAAGCTGGGCGAGATGGGTAAGATGTTCGAGCAGCATGGCGACGTTGCGCAGATGGGCGATGCGGACAAGACGCGTATGTTCAATACGCAGCAGGAAATCAATGCGATCTTGAGCAAGCGTGACGGCGATAGACTGATCTGCAAGACCGAAAGGCCGGTTGGCTCGAATATTCCGGTCAAGACATGTCAAACCGCGTCCAAGATCGAAGGCCGCAGGCGCGATGACCTCAAGGATTTCCAGCAACGCCAGAACGTGCAGCCTCAGCAGAAAAGGGGCTGAGGAATCGCGAATCAAGAGAACTCGATTCTGTGTCTTTTCCGAGAAAAGCGAGCCAGCAAGGGGCAAGCGTGACCAAGATCGATACCCTACCCAAGCCAACCGAAGCCGAACTCGGCATCCTCAATTTTCTATGGGATCGTGGGGAGAGCACGGTACGCGATGTGCACGAAGCGCTGTATCGTGAAGAGGGGGCTGGCTACACGACTGCGTTGAAGCTGCTGCAGATCATGCACGCCAAGGGCTTGGTGCTGCGCGACGATTCCGAACGCGCCCATGTATTCCGACCGGCGGTCAGCAAGGAACGTACGCAAAAACGATTCCTGCTCGACATGGTGCAACGCGTTTTCGACGGATCCCCGTCGCAGCTCGTACTGCAGGCCCTTGGCGGCAGGCCGAAGGCGACGCGGGAGGAAGTAGAAGAAATTCGCGCATTGCTCGACAAGCTCGACGGAAACAAGACATGAACGTCGAGCTCGCCGTGTGGCTGCCGTGGATCCAGGCGCTGGGATGGACTCTGCTGCATTTCATATGGCAGGGATTGGCGATCGGGGCGGCCTTCGCGGCCGTTCGACTTCTGATCCCGCGAGCACATTGCAATGCCCGCTATACAACGGGCCTCCTCGCTCTGACGGCGATGACCTGTTGGCCGATTGCGACTTTCCTTGCGATGCGTCCATGGAGCGTCGGCGATCCCGGCGCGATCGCGGCTGCAGTCTCGTCGACCGCAGCGCTTTCAGCCGTTGTCGACGTCGCCGGGCCCAGTCTCGCGGTTTGGATCGACGCCGCGACGCCTTGGCTGGTGCTGCTGTGGGGAGCCGGCGTGCTGGCAATGAGCGGCCGAGTGATGTGGCAGTGGCGCACGTTGATGAGCCTCGCGCAACGCTGGGCGCAATCGAGCGCCGAACTCGATGAGATTGTGCTGTCGTTGAAGAAACGTTTCGGCATCCTGCAGCGCGTGCGCGTGCTGGTGTCGGAACGGGTCGATACGCCGATGCTGGTGGGATGGCTGAGGCCGGTGGTATTGCTGCCTGCGGCGGTCGCGCTAGGATTTCCGCGGCAACAAATCGAATTGATCCTCGCGCATGAGTTATGTCACCTGCGGCGCCACGATCATCTGGTGAACTTTGCCCAGGTGCTCGTCGAAACTTTGTTCTTCTACCATCCGGTCGTGCATTGGATTTCGCGCGAGGTCCGCAACGAGCGTGAGCTTTGCTGCGACCGATTGGTGCTTGGTTCAGCCGTTGGCGCGCCGCGTGACTACGCACACGCCCTGGCGTCGCTGGAAGAGCTGCGCCAGACATCGGGCGGGCTGGCGCTGGCTGCGACCGGCGGCGAGCTGCTGGAACGCGTTCGCCGCATCGTCGGAATGCCGGCGACGCGTCTGGCCGCGGTCGACGCGCATGGCCCTGGACGCTGGTTGTTGATCGTTGCGGTGCTGGGCATGACGTTGGCGACCGCCCTGCGTATCGATCGCAACAGCGATGCCGTGCTGTTGGGAACCCGGCCGCCCGTCGATTGGTTGCAACCGCCGCCGGCGCTGACCTTGGCCGTAGCCACGCTTGCCTTCGACCCGCCCCGTCTGCGGCTGGCGGCGATCCCGACGCCACTATTGAAAGAAGCATTGTCGAACAAATCCGCGCCCGCGCCCGCCGTCGCGACGGGTGTGCGGGAGACGCAAGAGCTTCGAGGCGTGAGCGCGCCGCCGCAGGTACAGGCGAATCCCGTAACGCCGTCAACGGCGGCAAGTCCTGCCGTGGTGAATGATCACGTTGAAGCAACCGTCGCGTCGCCGATCGAACCGGTATCGCCGCGGCAGTCAGCGCCTGCGCCGGTCGAGCCAGCCAAACCTGTCGCCCTCCGTGCAGTCACGCCGTCGTTTCCGGGGTTTTCGCGACACGCGCCCGCGCGCGTCGATGCAAGCTTCAGCATAGGCGCCGACGGGTCCGTGCGTGACATCCGTATCAGCGACGGCGGTGCGGACAATACATTTGCGCACGCGGCAGAACGAGCTCTGCGGCAATGGCGTTTTGATCCTGCCACGGTCTCGAGCGATCACTCGACGCGCTACACCCAGACATTCGTGTTCGAACCGAGAGAGGCAGCCAACCGCGACAGCTGCGTCCAACTCACCGGTTCGCACATCTGCCGCGACGTAGGCGAAGGCATGGAAGCCAAGGTTTACGGCGCGCAGCAGCCCGGCGGCGGTTAACGCAAGACTCAGAAGGACTTAACGAAGCTTTAATCAGCGCCTGCCTATATTGATTGCACTGTAGTTTGCTCGACACTCCTAAGTCAGGTCAGGTGACTGGCAGATTACGGTAATCGGGGCAGTAGCTTTTTGGCCCAAGCGAGGTGTGTTCCCCCAATGACACCTCCTTGGGCCATTTTCTTTGCGGGCGCAGTCCCGCCCGAGCCACCCCACGACGAATTCCCTCCGCAGCAAAGGACTTCCGCGTAAGCTAGCGGCCCATGCGTATTCTGGTCATTGAAGACAACAGCGACATCGCCGCCAACATCGGCGACTTCCTCGCCGACAAAGGACATGTAGTCGATTTCGCCGGTGACGGCGTCACCGGGCTGCATCTGGCCGTCGTCAACGACTTCGACGTAATAGTGCTCGATCTCGGCCTGCCCGGCATGGACGGGTTGGAGGTATGTCGCAAGCTGCGACAGGAAGCGAAGCGGCAGACTCCGGTCATGATGCTCACGGCGCGTGACACGCTGGACAACAAGCTGACAGGCTTCGACTCCGGTGCCGACGACTACATGGTCAAGCCGTTCGCGCTGCAGGAACTCGCTGCGCGTCTCGAAGTGCTCGGTCGTCGTGGCAAGGGCAACAAAAGCCGTCTGCTGCAGCTGGCCGATCTCACCTACAACCTCGACACGCTGACGATCAGCCGTGCCGGCAAGCAGATTCAGCTCAATCCGATTGGCCTGAAATTGCTGCAGTCGTTGATGGAGGCCGCGCCGTCGGTCGTCACGCGACAGGAACTCGAGACACGCGTGTGGGGCGAGGAACTGCCAGACAGCGACTCGCTGCGCGTGCATATCCATGGCCTGCGCGCGGCCATCGACAAACCGTTCGAGAAGGCGTTGATCCAGACGCGCCACGGCATCGGCTACCGCATGGTCGATCCGGATGCGTTACCGACGTAGGCTCCGCAGCCGCATCATCATTTCGTTTGCGCTGTTCGGACTCGGTTTGACGGCCGTGTTCGCGATCAGTGCGGTGTTGTTGCGCGACTGGCTGGAAGACAAGCTGATCGGCGAGGCGCTGCTCAAGAACGTCGCCGATTATTCGCAGCAGTTCTATGCCGATCCCAGCCAGGATCTGCTCAAATTCCAGAAGATCCAGGGCTTTCTGTACAGCGAGCGCAAGTTCGCCAATGTTCCGTTCGCCTGGCGCGATCTTCCGAACGGGGTCTATGACTTCAACGAGCCGGACGGAAAAGGCGGCCGCGACGTTTACAAGCTGGCCGTTCGCAAGGACGAACACTATTGGTTCTTCCTTCAATACGACACTGCGCAGGAGAAACATGCTCAGCGGTTGCTGTTAGGGGGGTTGGTACTGGCCGTCCTCGCCTTCTCGATCCTGTCGCTGGTGATTGGCGGCTGGCTGTCGGCCCGCGTGATGAGTCCGGTGATCGATCTGGCGCGGCGAGTCCAGGCGATGAGCCGTAGCGGCAAGCCTGAGCCGCTGCAACAGCATTTCGCCAACGACGAGGTGGGACAGCTGGCCGCAACCCTCGACGACTATTCCGGCCGCCTCACCGAAATGGTTCAGCGCGACCGCGAGTTCAACGCCGATGTCAGCCACGAGCTGCGCACGCCGCTGGCAGTCATCGCGAGCACGACTGAACTGCTGCAGGCGTCGCCCGAACTCACCGACAAGTTGCGCGAACGGTTGAAGCGCATCGAGCGCGCGGTACGCCAGTCGACCGAGTTGATCGACGCACTGTTGCTGCTGTCACGACGCGAGCGGCAGGCCCCGACCGATGGTGAAACCACCGACGTCGCCAAGGTCGTCGAGCAGGTCGTCGACGCGCAGCGGCCGCACATCAACAACAAGCCGGTGCAGGTGCGCGTGGAAATCGAGGAGCCGCTCGCTGCCGCGGCGCCGTCGTCGGTCGTCGCAGTAGCGCTGAGCAACCTGATCGGCAACGCGTTCAAGTACACCCAGGCCGGCGAAGTCATCGTCAGCGTCGGCCACGGTCGCGTGACCATCGAGGACACAGGCCCCGGCATCAAGCCGGAGGATGCCGACAAACTCTTCGAACGCGGCGTTCGCGGCACCACGATCGGCAAGGGCGGCGGTCTCGGCCTCGCGATCGTTCGGCGTTTGTGCGAACTGTATGGCTGGGAAGTATCGCTTGCACCGCGACCGCAAGGTGGAGCGACCGCGACGCTTGATTTTGGCCGGCAGGGCTATCCGAGCTGAAGCGGCATCCGAGAGCTCCAGCTTTCGACGAGATCCAGACGAGTAACAGGGGCGCCGGCGTCCCCGATCAGCCTGCCACCGGCTCCAGCCAGCCCCAGCGATCCTCGGTGCGACCGTCGAACAGGCCGAAGAACAATTCCTGCATGCGCGCGGTGACGGGTCCCGGTTTGCCCGTACCGACCGGCTTGCCGTCGACCGAGCGAATCGGCGTGATCTCCGCTGCCGTGCCGCACATGAAGAGTTCGTCGCACAGATAGAGGTATTCGCGCGGCAGGTCGCGTTCGCTGACTTCGATACCAACGTTGCGTGCCAGCGTGATCAGCGTGTTGCGCGTAATGCCGTTGAGCAGCGCAGCGCTGACCGGCGTGGTGTGCAGCGCGCCGTCGATCACGAGAAACAGGTTCTCGCCAGCGCCTTCACTGAGCAAGCCGGTCGAAGCAAGCGCGATGCCTTCGCCGAAACCGAGTCGGCGCGCTTCGCGCGCAACCAGCTGGCCGGACAAATAATTGCCGCCAGCTTTGGCGCCAGCCGGGATCGTATTAGGTGCGAAACGCTGCCAGCTCGATACGCAGGCGTCGATTCCTTGTTCGAGCACACCGGCACCGAGGTAGGGCCCCATTTCCCACGCCGCGACGGCGACATCGATCGGCGTCTCCGCGGACAATCCGAAGCCGCCCAGACCGCGAAATGCGACCGGGCGAAGATAGGCCTTGGTCAGGCCATTCGCCCGGATTACTTCGCGGCAGGCTGCGCTGATCTCGGCGAGCGAATAGGGAATCGCCATGTCGTAGATCTTCGCCGACGCGAACAGGCGTTTGATGTGATCGGTCAGGCGGAAAATCGCCGGACCCTTCGGAGTCTCGTAGCTGCGGATGCCTTCGAACACCGACGAGCCGTAGTGCAGCGCATGCGCCATCACATGCACGGTCGCCTCGGCCCAGGGTTTGATGCGGCCGTTCTGCCAGATATGTTCGGGATACTGCTGCGCCATGTGCGGGTCCGCCGGAAGAAAAAGCGCGACATGATAACAGTCGCGATGCTACGGCCTACCAGGTCAGCCAGAAGCAGCCGGTGCCGGCGCTGACGACGAAGGTGTGTTCGCGCACACCGCCGCTTTCGCTGCTGCCGGTACGTACGCGCAACGCATTGCTGCTCGCGTTTTCTTCGCTCGTGGCATCGGCCGCATCGATGCCTAGCAGTGGGCGCTGCGTGAGTTCGCCGAGTTCGCGCAGACGTGACTTCGCCACCCCGCCGCCGACGCCACTCCAGCGAAGCAGGCCGGCGAGCGCGTTTGCGTCGCGCCGTCCGACCGCGATCGAGATGCGGTCACGCAACTCGTCGCGGGAAGCGGGACAGGTGCTCGGAAACGCCGCCGGCATGTCTGTCCCGGCTGCGGCTTTGGCGACGAGGTCGGTGGCTCCGTTTTCAACGCACGGCAGGCCCGAGAAGACGATTTCGCCGTGCTGCCCCACGCAGCGGTGCACCTGCTGTCCGCTGCCCTCCTGCGCGGCCAACATGGGCATCAGGCCGAGGCCGAAGAGTCCGATTGGCAGGAGTGCAAGACGTCGCATGCGCACGAGGCTAGCATCATCCGGTCGCAAGACGCCTCAGCCCGCGGCGAGCCGCTCGTAGACTGCCAGCGTGGCCTTCGCGCGATTCAAGGTATAGAAATGCAGGCCTGGCGCGCCGCCGGCGACGAGGCGGCGGCAAAGTTCGGCAACCACGTCAGCCGAGAATTCGCGGATCGCATCGGCGTCGTCGCCGAATGCATGCAGGCGTTTGATCAGCCAGCGCGGTATCTCTGCACCGCACATGTCCGAAAAACGCCTCAGCTGGCTGAAATTCGAGATCGGCATGATGCCGGGCACGATCGTCGCGTCGATGCCGGCCGCGCGAGCGGCGTCGACGAAACGGAAATACGCGTCAGGGTTGTAGAAGTACTGCGTGATGGCGCCGTTCGCGCCCGCGTCGACCTTGGTCTTGAAATGACGCAGGTCCGCATGCGCGTCGTCCGATTGCGGATGCACTTCCGGATAGCAGGCCACTTCGATGTGGAAGTGATCGCCGGTCTCGGCGCGGATGAATGCGACCAGGTCGCTGGCATAACGGAAATCGCCGTGCGTGGCCATGCCGGAGGGCAAGTCGCCACGCAGGGCGACGACACGCCTGCAGCCCATGGCACGGTAACGCTCGAGCAGGCTGTGGATCTCCTCGCGCGTGCCGCCCATGCAGGACACGTGCGGCGCCGCGTCGAGGCCGTGCTCGTCGCGCAGATGGCGTACGGTTTCAGGCGTGTAGCTGAGTGTCGAGCCGCCGGCGCCGAACGTACAGCTGACGTAGTCGGGCTTGAGCGACTTCAGCCGTGGCAGCGCGGTTTCCAGTGCCGCTCTCTGTTCGTCGGTCTTGGGCGGAAAGAATTCGAGGCTGATCGGCGTCGTGTGGATGCTGCTCATGGCGATGGGTGCTCGGCTCGGTCGATTTCGTTGGAAACTTCGATCAGATTGCGGTCGGGATCTCGAAAGTAGACCGAGTGCAGCGGCGACCTTGCCCCACTGCGTTGCACCGGGCCTGCTTCCACGACGATGCCACACGCGCGCAGATGTGCGATGACCGCATCGACCGGCGTGGTCGTGATGAAGCACAGATCCGCCGATCCGCAGGTCGGCCGTGCTGCCTCGAGCGGCGCCGTTGCCAGCGCCGCCGAGTACGGTTTGATGTTGATCTTCTGAGCACCGAAAGCGAGGGCCACGCGACCCTCGCCGAATTCGACGCGGCGCATGCCGAGGACGCGCTGGTAGAACGCCAGGGTCGCGTCAACGTCAGCCGCCACCAGCACCAGGTGGTCGAGATGGTCGATCTCGACCGGCGCCTTCGTCATGCCGATCCTTAGTAGCGGTAGTGATCCGGCTTGTACGGCCCATCCACCGACACGCCGAGATAGGTCGCCTGATCGTGCGTGAGCTTGGTCAGCTTGACGCCGATCTTGTCCAGATGCAGGCGCGCGACTTCCTCGTCGAGCTTCTTCGGCAGGATGTACACCTTCGCCTCGTAGAAGTCCTTGTTCGCCCACAGGTCGATCTGCGCGAGCGTCTGGTTGGAGAACGAGTTGGACATCACGAAGCTCGGATGACCGGTCGCGCAACCGAGGTTGACCAGGCGGCCTTCGGCGAGCAGGAAGATCGAGTTGCCGCCCTTGAAGGTGTACTTGTCGACCTGCGGCTTGATGTTGAGACGTGTCGCGCCCGAGGTGTTCAACGCATCGACCTGGATCTCGTTGTCGAAGTGGCCGATGTTGCAGACGATAGCCTGATCCTTCATCTGCGACATGTGCGCGAGCGTCAGCACGTCCTTGTTGCCGGTCGTGGTCACATAGATGTCGCCGCGACCGAGGGTCGATTCGACGGTGTTGACCTCGAAGCCTTCCATCGCCGCCTGCAGCGCGTTGATCGGATCGATTTCGGTGACCACCACGCGAGCGCCATACGCACGCAGCGAATGCGCCGAGCCCTTGCCGACATCACCATAGCCGCACACGACCGCAACCTTGCCGGCCAGCATCACGTCCATCGCGCGCTTGAGGCCGTCGGCGAGCGACTCGCGGCAGCCGTAGAGGTTATCGAACTTGCTCTTGGTGACCGAATCGTTGACGTTGATGGCCGGGACCAGCAGCGTGCGGGCCTCGAGCATTTGGTACAGGCGGTGCACGCCGGTGGTGGTTTCCTCGGAGACGCCCTTCCATTCCTTGACGACGCCAGCCCAGTAGCCCGGGCGCTCCTTGGCGACGCGCTTGAGCAGATCCTTGATCACCTGCTCCTCATGGTTGGAGGAGGGCGTGTTGACCCAGTCGCTGCCGTTCTCGAGCTCGTAACCCTTGTGGATCAGCAAGGTCACGTCGCCGCCGTCGTCGACGACCAGCTGCGGACCCTTGCTGCCGGGGAAGCTCAGCGCATCCAGCGTGCAGTCCCAGTATTCCTCCAGCGTCTCGCCCTTCCAGGCGAACACCGGCGTGCCGCTGACCGCAATCGCGGCGGCGGCGTGATCCTGGGTCGAGAAGATGTTGCACGAGGCCCAGCGCACGTCGGCGCCGAGATCGCGCAGCGTCTCGATCAGCACGGCGGTCTGGATCGTCATGTGCAGCGAGCCGGTCACACGCACGCCCTTCAGCGGCTGCGCGGCGGCGTACTTCTTGCGGATCGACATCAGGCCCGGCATCTCGTGCTCGGCGATATCGATTTCCTTGCGGCCCCAATCGGCAAGGGCGAGGTCGCGCACCTTGAAGTCCTGCGACGGGGAATTCTTGACGACAGCGTTCATGGACAAACTCCGGATTGAACGGGCGCCCTTGCGATGAACCGCTGTCCCGAGCGTGGCCCCGGCGCCGATGCATTCAGGCGGAGGTCGCAGCGCCCCTCGGGACGGGAGGGTGGAAGGCGTCGCGAGGACGCTCCGGCCGCATTATATCGCTTTGTCCGGATGAAGCGATATATGCAACGCAGACACGCGGGTCGCCAAAAAAAAACCACCGCCCGAAGGCGGTGGCTGCATCTGGGCGGCAGGCTTTCGCCCGCCGATCGTGATGTTTCAGTGTCTGCCGATCACTGGCAGACGTCGACCTTGAAGTTGTCGATCACGAATCCGTTCGGAGCCGTGGCGGCCGAATTGCCGTCGGAAACCATGCGGAAGCGCAACTGCAGGTTCTGACCCGCGAACGTGTTCATGTCGACCACTGAATGGGTCGGAACCGAGCTCCCTGCCGGCCCCGGATAGCACCAGCCCATCTTGGTGCCGAGCACGGTGTCGTTCGAGCCGGCACCGTTGTAGGGATCGGTGAGCATGTGCGTGGCATCGAGATACGCGAAGGTCGTACCGTTGTTGCTGGCCTCCAATACCGATGCATCCCAGCACGCGCCCGGCCCGTTCTGTTCCGACTTGTGATAGCCGTCGTAGGACGCAAACACCGCGGCCGCGCCAACCGGAATCGCAATCACCGGCGTGGTCAAGGTGCGGTCACTCGACACCGTGTTGTCCGGTACCTTCCACACCGTCGTGCTCATGCCGGTGCCGCCAGGCGCCGTGCCCTGGGTCCAGCCGGTGCTGCCGCTGCCTGCGGCAACCCAGCCGTTGACTCCGCTCTGGAAGTCGTCCTGATAGACCGTCGTGGACGTGGTGCCTGCCGGGCAGACGCCTGGCACGCCGGTCGTGAACGAGAATGTCGCCGAGACCGGGCCATCGCCGCAGAGGTTGTGCGGGGTCACGCGCCAGTAGTACTGGGTCGAACCGTCGAGCAGCGAATCGACCTGCCACGACGTGGTGGCCACCGTCGTCGTCGCGACGATGTTCGTGAACGCGGAGTCAGTGGCGACATCCACGGTGTAGGTCAATGCATCGCCCGCGCTCAGCGGGAAGGCGACACCGTCGAAGCCGTCGCCGAAGATGCGATCGCTGGCCGCCGCGTTCCAGGTCAGCAGCGGGTA
This sequence comes from Dokdonella sp., assembly GCA_040005635.1. Lineage (GTDB taxonomy): Bacteria > Pseudomonadota > Gammaproteobacteria > Xanthomonadales > Rhodanobacteraceae > Dokdonella_A. The sequence goes on from JBDTYM010000005.1 coordinate 42,557, forward strand.
CACATTGGTGCCGCTCGCCGTGTCGACCGGCGCGGTCAGCTGCGGTGCGCCCGGTGCGCTCGAAGAAATATCGAACTGAAGGGCGACGCTTCGCGTCAGGCTGCCGTTGGTGCCGTCGACCTGGATCGTGTACGAACCCGAAGCTGCTGCGGCGCCGCCGACCAAGGTCAGCGTGCTGCTGCCCGGTGCGGTGACAGGGTTGGTCGAGAACTGCGCGGTCGCGCCGGCCGGCAGACCCGAAGCTGCCAGCGCGACATCACCGGTGAAGCCGTTCAGTACGCCGACGCGCAGCCCATAGCTGGGGTCGCCGGTGCTGGTGGCGCCGCACATTTCCACGCGTGACGTCGTTGCGGGAACGACGGCGTAGTTGGGATCGCCGCAACCGTCGAACTTGAACGTGCACACGCGCGTATGCCAACTGCTGCTCGCGGTCGTCGGGTAGTACTCGTCAGTGAAATAGAACGTGCACTGGTCGACCGGATCCACACTCATCGACGAGTAGTCGCCCCAGCGGTTCGAACTGCTCGTCTGCGAGCCGTTCGCGATACCCTCGGTGCAATTCGTTTCATCGCGCAGCGTGCCCGGCGCGTCCTCGAGCGTTCGACCCGTTATCTCGATCTGCGGATGCAGGTCACTGCTCGACTTGGAGAAGCCGAGCCCGATATTGCCGCTGGCGTCGATCCCGATGCCGCCCATCCAGCGGTTCTCCGCGTCGGGCGCGTAGGTGCTCTCTTCAACGAGGGTCTTGTCGAGCGCCGTGGGTTGCGGCGGATTCGCGCCATGATCGTCGAGGTTGAACAGCACCCAGTTGATCGCCGACTGACCCTGATCGGCCATCACCGCGTGATTGACGACCAACGAGATGTTCGTCGGCGCGCCCGGCGGGAAGGCGCGTGCGTTGGCGCGGTACATGATGTGCGTGCCGAACGAATCCAGTCCGTTCGCCGAACCCTGCTGCGGCACCTCGCCGCCGTAAGGCGCGAACGGCGTGCCGGCAATATGGGTCGGCGTGGCGGAGATCGTGCTGTTCGCCGGCGTCGCCCAGTCCAGGCACAGATCCCAGAACAGATAGCCGTCGAAGTTGGTGTCGTCGTAGTGCACGAACGACGGGCAGGCATTGGCCGGTGCATTCAATGTACCGACGAGGTTGACCGGCTCGACGCCGTACGCGTTGAAACCGGGATAGTGCAGCATGGCCGCGGAAGAGTCGCCGACGAGCATCTTGTCACGCTCCATCGCGACGTAGGCGGCGCCCACGAACGAGTTGCTGGAGTTGAACTCATGCGTCGTGAGCAGGTACGCGTCCTGGCTGCCGGATTCGTCCGTCCACACCGCCAGCTTCGGATAGTCGCCGAAGTTCGTCCAATTGAACTCGTAGCGGTTGTACGTACCGAGCGGATCGGACGTGGTCGAGACAGCCACGCATTGCGCAAACGGTGACTGGGTAACGAACTGGCTCATGACCCAGCGCTGGGCTCGCGGATCCCACAGTGCGATCGGATCGCCCGCGTTGGTCGTTTCGCACAAGCCGCCGAAGCCGACCCAGAACGAATTTCCCTGCGTCGGCGACGGTGTCGCCGGGTCAGGCGCGCCGGTGGTCTTGTCGAAGACCTGCCAGGCGGAGTTCACCCATTGGATGTAGTGCTGGTCGCTGACGTCGCCATTGGTGTCCGGCGGCAGGCATCCGCAGCCGGAAGTCGCCGAGCTGATCGTTTCGAAGGTCAGCTCGATCGGCGGTGCGGGGATGCCGCTCGGCGAACGCTGGATGCCGCGCAACGACGGTTTATTCGGAGCGCCCGTGAGCTTCAGCAGGATGTTAGGGATCGCATAGGGCTCCTCTTCGGTGCCCAGCGGCTGCGCTGGCGGCATGTTGCGAATGATGTCGCGGATCGGCGCCGACACATCGAACCGCGCCGCATGAATCACGGTGGGCGTCGTGTCGCGCGAAGCGATCGGTTGAGTGGACGTGGTCGGGTTGGTACCCGCCGAGTAAGCCGACGCAGCGAGCGTCAATGACAAGGCCGCGCCGAGCGCGACCGACACGGAACGTGATGAAGCCATGAACGAGAACCCCCAACGAGAACCGCGACGGCGAGTCGACGCTTCGATCAGCGGGGGCCGCCGCCCCGCGCTCGAAATCACGATCAACCGGTTCCATCCTTCCGTGCCTTCGACCTGGCATCGAGCCGGTCGAGACGACGCAGATGATCGTTGAGGAACTTGCGGGTGTTCTCCGGCAGTTTCGGATCGGCCAGCGCCTGCTGGATCACCGATCGCTCCAATACCGGCGATTGCCGCCGCAACATCAAGCTCGCGCGTTCGGCCAGTGGGGGACTCGGACTCCAGACCCAACGCTGCAAGGCGTCGGGTGAAACCTTCGTCGCCTGCTTGTCGAGCAGTTCGAGTGCGGTAAGAACCAAGCCATATGGGTCTACAGCCCCATCAGGATATCCGCCTACAGGCGTATTTGTCACTATGTCTATCGCAGCTGCCGGCCACCACTCGCCAAAATCACGCGGCCGCGTGGCCGCAGCGACCAGCAGGGTCGAGCGAACGGGCGGCGCATCGGCTGCGTTGCGGACGACCTTCTCGACGACGGCCTGACCGCCGTCCTCGCGTAGGCGCTCGCCGAATTCGGCTTCTTGCGCAAACTCGCCGGCCGCCAGGGTCTGCAGGGCGAGGTCGGGGCCGTTCAGCGCCTTCAGCAATTGATCGAACAAGCTGTGCGACTCGCGGCCACGCTCGCTGCGGCCGGACTTGAAGATCGCACGTGCTGTGGGTGTGTCGTGGAACAGCGCGGGATCGAGTCCGATGCTGGTCAGCAAGACGGCGCCATCCGGGTTGAGGGCGGCGCGCGCCGGATTTCGTGGGTCCGTGCGCAGGTTCGTGTAGCCGAAGATGTATCGCTCGCCGATCTTCGCGTCATGCAGGCTCGACATCGGCACGCGCACATCGATCTGCTCGGGCGGCCGTTCTTTGCCGCCGAGGACGTCCTTGCGCTGGAACACCAGCCGTCCGCTCGGATTGATCTCGATCAAGGGGCCGGCGACCAGCATGTTGCCGGGCGCATACAGCAGTTCGAGAGGGGGTTCGACGTGCTCCGCGCAGACGGGGGCGCTCCAGGCGACGGCCGCGGCGACCAGGCAGCGAAGCGCCAGGGCAGGAGGAGCGAAGGCATTCGTCGGCATCGTTGACCCGGAGTCGGCAGAGAAGCGGAATGAACACGCGCCGACAAACGGATGCCGGCTAGGCCGCTAGGCTACTGGACTCCAGGCTGCGCCGGAAGGCGCGGCCGCGATCGGCCATGAAAAAGGCCGCACTAGGCGGCCTTTCTTCACGCGTGCGGATATCGACTCCCGCGCTTACTTCAGGCCGGCCGCCTTGCGCAGCTCGGCGGCCTTGTCGGTCTTCTCCCACGAGAACGCGGTGAAGCTCTCGCCGTTGGCGAGTTTGACGTCGTACGGTGCGCGACCGAAATGGCCATAGGCCGCGGTCGGTTGGTACATCGGGTGCACCAGATCGAGCATCTTGATGATGCCGTACGGACGCAAGTCGAAGTGCGCACGGATCAGCTTCTCGATCTTGTCGTCACCGATCTTGCCGGTGCCGAAGGTGGTCACCGAGATCGAGGTCGGATGCGCCACGCCGATCGCGTAGGACACCTGGATCTCGCAGCGGTCGGCGAGGCCGGCCGCAATGATGTTCTTGGCGACATAGCGTGCGGCGTAAGCCGCCGAACGGTCGACCTTGGATGGATCCTTGCCCGAGAACGCGCCGCCGCCATGACGGGCCCAGCCACCATACGTGTCGACGATGATCTTGCGTCCGGTCAGGCCGCAGTCGCCGACCGGTCCACCGATCACGAACTTGCCGGTCGGATTGATATGGAACTTGGTGCCCTTGTGCAGCCACTTGGTCGGCAGCACCGGCTTGACGATGTACTCGCGCACGCCCTCGATCAGGTCCTTCTGCTTGACCGACGGATCGTGCTGGGTCGACAGGACGACCGCATCGATCGCGACCGCCTTGTTGTTCTCATAGCGCAAGGTGACCTGCGACTTCGCGTCCGGGCGCAGCCACGGCAGCGGCGAGTTCTTCTTCTTGCGGATCTTGGCCTGCTGTTCGACGAGGCGATGCGACAGATGAATCGCGGCCGGCATGTAGCTGTCGGTCTCGTTCGTCGCGTAGCCGAACATCAGGCCCTGGTCGCCGGCGCCCTGCTCCTCGGGGTTCTTGCGATCCACGCCCTGGTTGATGTCGGGCGACTGCTTGCCGATCAGGTTGATCACGCCACAGGTGGCGCCGTCGAAACCGACTTCGCTGGAGTCGTAGCCGATGTCGAGAATGACCTTGCGCGTCAGCGCCTCGAGGTCGATCCAGGCGCTCGTCGTGATCTCGCCGGCGACGATCGCGACGCCGGTCTTGACCAGGGTTTCACAGGCGACGCGCGCGCGCTTGTCCTGCGCGAGGATCGCGTCGAGGACGGCGTCGGAAATCTGGTCGGCGACCTTGTCCGGATGGCCTTCGGAAACCGATTCGGAAGTGAACAGGGTGCTGCTCATCGCGGCATATATCCTTCAATACGGATGGATGGATGAAAGGCGGCGCATCATACACGAGTCGAATGACGAGTTCTGTTGCTTTTCTTTACGAGACAATAACTCGGTCAGCAGCGATGCAGCCTAGTATCGGAGATCGCTCCTTGACGTCGCGAGATCACGTTGCGGCTGAGCGATGCAACCGCCTTCATCCTTGGGTTCTTGGGGAAAACTATCTATGTCCAATTTGATACGCGCCGGCGTGCTGGCCGGCTCTCTATTGTGTGCCATGTATGTGGCCGATGCGTTCGCGCTCGGAGTGCAGCCGGAAAGCAGTTCGGCGTTGATGCGCGGCGTACAGCCGACCGCCGTCAGCGTCGATCGATCGGACGGGCGATATAAAATCGACGGCATCGCCATCACGCTCGGTACGCCGGCGTTCACCGCGCGGGTCGCAGCGCCGGAAGCGATGGCGCGCGAATTTCTCGCGGCACGACATGCCCAGCTCGGCCTGAGCGCGCCGGAATCGGCGGCGCTGGTACGTACCACGCAACGCCAGGGCCGGCATTTCTCCGTCGTGCGCTTCGAGCAGCATCAGCAGGGGCTGCCGGTCTATGGCAGCGATATCGCCATCAGCGTGACGCCGAACGGACGCGTCGTGTACGTGGCGAACTCCGCAGTCGGCGGTGTTGCCACGGTCGACGCATCGGCGGACAAGACGGCGATCGATGCAACGGCGATTGCGAAACAGTATCTCGGCGTTGCCGGCTTCAGCCTGCAGTCGGCGCAACGCATGGTGTATGTCGGCACGGATGCAAGCCATCTGGTTTGGCGCGTGACGGCGGTTGCGCAGCAAGGACTGCGCGGCGAGTGGGAACTGCTGGTCGACGCGCATTCCGGTGAGGTCCTGCGCGCGCAAGACATCGCCGCTTACGAAAGCGGCACCGGCACCATTCATACGCCCGATCCGCTGTCCTACGAGCGTGTCGCTTATGGCACGGCCGGCTACGTCGATGGCAACAATGCCGACACGCCGCAACTCACGGCGGCCCTGGTGCCGGTCACGCTGGACGACATTACCTTCACGGGCGGCAACTACAGCCTGTCGGGGCCGTACGCGGTCTGCGAGGACTGGGACACGCCGCACGACGCCGGCTGTCCGGTACAGCCCGGCACTGATTTCTCTGTCACGCGCGGCGATCTCACGTTCGATGCCGTGATGGGCTACTGGCATATCAGTGCCTACCTCAAGTACGTGAATGAAACGCTCGGCGTGCCGGCGATGCCGATTCACCATAGCGGTGGTGTGCACTACGACCCGCACGGCTTTCAGGGCGACGACAACTCGCAGTTCGTATCGAGCTCGGAAAAACTCACCTTCGGTGAGGGCGGCGTCGATGATGCGCAGGACTCGGATGTGCTGATCCACGAACTGGGTCATGCAATCCACTACTTCGTTACCGGCGGCCACCTGTCGCAGGTCGAGGGCCTTTCCGAAGGCGTCGGCGACTACAACGGCGCTGCCTGGAGCCGCGATTTCCCGAATCAGTGGACGCCGGCTGACACCGCGTACTACTGGATCTACAGCTGGGACGGCCACAATCCGTTCTGGCCGGGTCGCGTGCTGAACTACGAGCTGAATCATACCTACGCGCAGATCCACAATCAGGAAATCCACACGGCCGGCCAGTACTGGTCGTCGTGCAACCTACTGGCGCGGGATGTGGTCGGCGGCGCGATCTTCGACAAGGCCTACTTTGAAGGTCTTTCGATGACCGGCGGCAGCACGAACCAGAAAGACGCCGCGCAGGCGGTCATCACGGCCGCGGCGACGCTCGGCTATTCGCAGGCGCAGATCGATGCGATCGGTGAGGCGTACAACTCCGGCAATGCAAGCGGCCATGCAGGCTGCAGCTACGCGGTGACGGTGCCGACGGCCAGTTCGGGTGCGACCGTTGCGGTAGACCAGACCAGTATCGACGCGACGGCTGCAACGGGCGCATCGACCGCTGCCGCGCTCGCGATCGGCAATACCGGCAGCGCGGATCTGACCTGGAACATCGACACCGCCGACGCCGCGACGTGCGCGACGCCGGCCACCACGCCGTGGATCTCCTTCGCACCGTCCAGCGGTACTGTCGCAACCGGCGCGAATGACACGAGTGTCGCCATAACGCTGGACGCGGCGAGCCTGGCGGCGGGTTCGTACAGCACGAATATCTGCGTGCACAGCAATGACACGACCACGCCGGTCGTCGCCGTGGCGGTCACCTTTACCGTCACTGCAGATCCCAACGACACGATCTTCAAGGATGGCTTCGAAGCCGTTGCGGGCGGCGTCTGCGAACCAGCGCAGCTGCTGCAGGATCCGAGTTTCGAGGCGACCGAGAGCAGCGGTGGCGCGAATCCGTTCTGGGATTCGGTGACGACCCAAGGCGAGAGCGCGTTCTGGGGCGAGGATGGCGGCGCGCTGCACATCCGCACCGGGCTGTTCGTGACCTGGCTCGGTGGTTACGACGCCGACACGCTGGATCCCGAGACGCATGACGCTTCACAGGCCGTCGTGATTCCGGTCGGTTCATCGCGATACTTCAACTACTGGCGCTGGATCGATCGTCCCGGCAACGGCGTCAACACGGTGACCTTCACCGTCGATGGCGATGTCGTCGCCACCGAGGACGTGTCGGCGCTCGGCGTCGATGCGGACTGGGTGCAGCAGTCGATCGACATCAGCACATATGCGGATGGCGCATCGCATACGATCAAGTTCACCTACGACCACAGCGGCGGCACGACCGACTGGGACTACTACCTCGATGACGCCACGATCGATTGCACGCAGTCGCCGACTTCGGTGGCGCACCCGGCGCAGACGATTTCCCACGCGACCAGCGGTGGCAAACATCGCCACTGAAGCTGCGAAGTAGCACGCAGGACTTTTTGTAAGCCTCCCTTCGGGGAGGCTTCTTTTTTTCAGTCGGGCCAGCGGTTCAAGTGCGATCCGAACTGCTCGCGCTGCCGGCGCACGATGCAGAAGCGATGCCCGCTCGGCGCTTCCATCACCCACCAGCGTTCGTGCTTGAAGGCGATCCGTTTCGCGCCGAGTGCCTCGAGGCGTCTCGCTTCGGCTTCGAGATCGTCGGTCTCGATATCCAGATGCACGCGCGCCTCGTGCGCGACTTTCTGCAGCAGGATGATCGGTTCGTCCGCCGCGGTTTCCAGCTCGGCGTAGTTGCCGTCTCCGTCCTGGTCGACGCTGGCGATCGGCTTGCCGAGCGCGCGACTCCAGAACTCCGCCGCAGGGGCGAGATCCTCGACGCGGCAGTCGATGACGAGGGCGCATAGGCGGCTGTGGTGCATGGTGGCTTCCTGAATCGGAGCGAGAGCCGGCGCGCTGATCTGCGCCGGGTTGTTGCTAGCGTCGCGCTGCGCTTCGCACAGGTCGCGGTTGATCGTTGCCGTCGCCCAGGTGGCGGGTCCCGGCGTTCGCCGCAAACACGGCAGGTTGTTACTGCGCCAGCGAAAGGTCGTCGAGCATGGCCTTGAGGAATCGCGCCGCCTCGCCACCGGTCGCGGCGCGATGGTCGAACGTCACCGACAACGGGATCACGCGGTGCGATTCGAAGCCGCCCATCACCGGCGTCATCTGGTGGCGTCCCTTGCCGGCAGCGACGATGGCGACGCAGGGAGGCACCACGATCGGCGTCGCGTAGCGCCCGGCGAAGACGCCGAAATTCGACAGCGATATCGTGTAGCCCTTGAGTTCTTCCGGCGGGATCGAACGCTGCTCGACCTGCGTGCGCAAGCGGTTCACCGCAGCGCGCACGCCGACCGCGTCGAGCACGTCGGCGTTGCGCAACGCCGGCACGAACAAGCCGTCCTCGGTATCGACCGCGATGCCGATGTCGACCTGCGGATGCAAGGTACGCGTGAGGTTTTCGCCGTCGAACCAGGCATTCAACGCGGGCGCGCTCTTGCACGCATGCACCAGCGCGCGGATCAGGCGAACCGTGATGTCGTTGCCGGGCAGCCAGGCATGGATGTCCGCATCGTCAGCGAGCGTAGTCGGCACGACCTGCGCATGCGCCGCGGCCATCACGCGCGCCATGTTGCGGCGTACGCCTTTGAGCTGTTCTGGTTGGCCCGTGGCGTTGACGGTCGGCGGCGTCGTGCGCATCGGCTTGCCGGCGGCGGACAGCGCGGTGCGCTCGGTGCCCGTGCGGCTCGCAGCAGTCGGTGCGGCAGCGCCGGTCGCGGCGAGCGTGTCGCGCGCTGGAGTCGCAGGGCCCGGCGTGGACGACGAGGCTCGTCCGGCCTGCGAAGGCGGCGAGGAGCCGCGTGCCGTGCCGGCCGTGGCCGCGTCCTTGACGTCCTTCAGGGTGACCACGTTGTCGGCGCCGCTCGGCCGCACGCGTGTGAGATCGACGCCGAGTTTTTTCGCCAGCGCGCGTACCGCCGGTACCGCTTTTACGCCGCCGATGGCGGCGGCCTGTTCGGCATGCACGCGATCGCTGCTCTGCATCGCGCCGACCACGGTGCCTTCGTCGGCGCGGCCGGCGTTGTCGTTCGTGACGATTTCGCCGCCTTCCTCCGAGGCGACGACTCCGCGGCCGTCCCGCGCTTGCGTGCCGACACTTTTGCCCGTCGCCAACGGCTTCGCGGGCACGTGGTGATGACCGGTCGACTCGGCTTCCGAGCGTTGCGGTAGGGCGGGATCGAGTTCGAACTCGGCCAACACCGCGCCGGTAGCGATCACGTCGCCGGCGGCGCCATGCACCTTGCTCAATTTTCCCGAGTACGGCGAGGGCACTTCGACGACCGCCTTCGCGGTTTCCATCGATACCAGCGGCTCGTCGAGTCGGACGCTCGCGCCTTCGGCGACCAGCCACTCGACGATCGTCGCATCCGGCAGGCCTTCGCCGAGGTCGGGTAGGTGGAATGCTTTGATGTCGGCCATGAAGAACTCGTCCTTGCGGGCGCCGACGCGGCGACCCGGATCAGTGGATATGCAACGCAATCAGCGCGACCAGCGCCGGTAGCGCCTGCACGAAGAAAATCTTGCGATTGACCGTCCATCCGCCGTACAAGCCGGCAACGATCACGCAGCAGAGGAAGAAGATTTCGACGTGCCAGCCTTCGCCGCCGAGGGCGAGGCCCCAGATCAGGCCCGCTGCGAGAAAACCGTTGTACAGCCCCTGATTCGCTGCGAGCGTTTTCGATGCGACGGAGAATTCCGGCGTCATCCGGAACGTCTTGCGCCCATACGGCGTATCCCACAGAAACATCTCGAGCACGAGGAAATACAGGTGCAGCAGCGCGACCAGGCCGATGAGGATATTGGTGATTGCGTGCATGTTGGTCTCTCGTTCGGGGCGCTAGCTCGCCGCCAGCGTGCGCTGCACCGCCGCGACGATGCGCTCGACGCTCGGCAGGTATTTCATCTCGAGCCGGTACAGCGGGATATGCGTGTCGTATCCGGTCACGCGTTCGACCGGTGCGACGAGATCGTAGATTGCTTCACCGGCGAGGCGGGCGGCAATCTCGGCGCCGAAACCGGCCGTGCGCGGCGCCTCGTGCACGATCACGCAGCGGCCGGTCTTCCTGACCGATTCGTGGATCGTGTCGAAGTCGAGCGGCTTCAGCGTCGCGACATCGATGACCTCGGCGCTGATGCCTTGCTCGGCCAATGCATCGGCCGCTTCCAATGTCTCTTTCACTTGCGCGCCCCAGGTCACCAGGGTCACGTCACCTCCATCGCGCAGCACGAAACAGACATCCAGCGGCAGCGCCTCGCCGTCGTCGGCGACTTCTTCCTTGTACTGGCGATAGATGCGCTTGGGCTCGAAGAACATCACCGGGTCGGGATCGCGGATCGCGGCGAGCAGTAGTCCATATGCGCGCCCCGGCGACGATGGCATCACCACGCGCAAACCCGGAATGTTGGTGAACAGCGACTCGTTCGCCTCCGAATGATGCTCTGGAGCGCGGATGCCACCACCCCAGGGAGCGCGGAACACAGCGGGGCAGGTGAGCCGGCCGCGTGTGCGCGTGCGCATGCGTGCGGCATGGCAGGCGATGTGTTCCATCATCGGGTAGATGAAGCCTTCAAACTGCGCCTCCGCGACCGGCCGCATGCCTTGCGCGGCCATGCCGACCGTGAGGCCGGCGATCGAGGCCTCGTCGAGCGGCGTGTCGATGACGCGATCGGCGCCGAACTTTTCCTGCAGGCCCTGGGTAGCGCGGAACACGCCGCCGTTGACGCCGACATCCTCGCCGAGCACGACGACGCTGGGGTCGATGCGCATCTCGTAGGCGAGCGCCTGGGTGACCGCTTCGATGAGGGTGATCTGTGCCATGTCGGATAGTGATTGTCTGCGATGAATGAAGGATTGGCGTGCAGCGTAGCGCTCGTGCGTGCTAAGCGTGCTTTTCCCGCGCCAGCACTTCGGCCTTCTGGGCTGCAAGCTCCGCGGTCAGTTCGGCATGCGTGAAATCGAACATCGCCTCGACCGTTTGCGACTTGGTGTCGAGATACGCATTGACCTCGATATCGACCTTCGCCGCGCAATCGGCCTTCCAGTCCTCCTCTTCTTTCTCGGTCCACGCGTTCAGCGACATCAAGTAAGCCTTGATGCGCTTCATCGGCTCACGCTGCCAGGCTTCCTTGACCTCGGCATCGGGGCGGTAACGGCGCGCGTCGTCGGCGGTGGTGTGGTCGGACAGCCGGTACGTGACCGCCTCGATCACCATGCCGCCATGGCCATGGCGCGCGCGCTTCACCGCGTGGTCCATCGCCGCGCGCATCGCGATCAGGTCGTTGCCGTCGACTTGCAGGCATTCCAGACCCGCCGCGATGCCCTTTTGTGCCAGCGTCTTCGCGGCGGTCTGCGCGCTGCGCGGCACCGAGATCGCCCACTGGTTGTTGACGATGACGACGACCAGCGGCAGCTTCATCGCGCCGGCAACATTGATCGCGCCGTAGAAATCACCCTTGGACGAACTGCCGTCGCCGATCACGGTGACCGCGACGCGTGGTTCCTTGCGCACCTTGAACGCGAGCGCGGCGCCGGCGGCATGCAGGGCCTGCGTCGCGATCGGTACGCACCAGGCAAAATCATGTGCCGGGCCCGAGAAATCGCTGCCGCGCTCGTCGCCACCCCAGTACAGCAGGACCTCGCGCGGCTTCACGCCGCGATAGAACTGTGCGCCGTACTCGCGGTACATCGGCGCGAATACGTCGTCTTCCTGCATCGCACTGCCGATCGCGACGTGGGCGGCTTCGTGGCCGAGGCAGGACGCGTACGTGCCGAGCTTGCCGGTGCGCTGCAGCGCGACCGCCTTGGCGTCGAACACGCGCACGTACAGCATCAACTTATACAGTTCCACAAGTTGCCGGACGTCGCGGGCGATCGCGGGCAGATCGTCGCGCACGAGCTTGCCGTCCGCGTCAAGGTATTGGAGGAACTCGATTTCGAAAGTGGCGGCGATGGACAAGAAAGCCTCCGGAGCGGCGCCGCGACAAGCGCGCGCATCAGAACAGGGCGGACCAGGGGATGCCGGCTGGGCGGTGGGGCGAGCGCATGGCGGCGGTCGACATCCATTCGGATTGCGAAACCGAAACAGTAAGCAAGACCACCCCGCGTTCGCAAGGCCCGACGCAACATCGCCCGCCACCCTGCGGGTTAAACTGTGGTCTTCCCGTTTGTGACATCGCGATGAACGAAACGCCGAACCTGCGTCCGCTCGAACACGAGATCGAACTCGACCTGCACGACCGCACCACCTATGGCGGCTACCTGCATCTCGACACCCTGCTGTCCGCCCAGCAACCGCTCAGCGATCCGCCGTTGCACGATGAAATGCTGTTCATCATCCAGCACCAGGTCGCGGAACTGTGGATGAAGTTGCTGGTCCACGAATTGCGCGCCGCGGTGCTGAGCCTCACGCATGACGACGTCGACGCGGCCCTGAAGATCCTCGCGCGCGTGAAGCAGGTGCAGCGCCAGTTGTTCGAGCAGTGGGCCGTGCTGGAGACGCTGACGCCGAGCGAATACATGCAGTTCCGGCCGGTGCTGGGGCCGTCATCGGGCTTCCAGTCGCTGCAGTATCGCCTGGTTGAGTTTCTGCTCGGCAACAAGAACGCCGGCATGTTGAAGGTATTCGACTACGATCCGGCCGCGCAGGCGATACTGCGCGCGCAGCTCGAGGCACCGAGCTTGTACGACGAGTTCCTGCGCTACCTCGCACGGCGTGGGCACGCGGTGCCATCCGCCTGTCTGGATCGCGACGTCACGCAGCCTCATGCGCGGGTCGACGCGCTGGTGCCGGTGTTCAAACGCATCTACGAAAACGCGCGCGAATTCTGGCCGGAGTATCACCTGTGCGAGCAGTTGGTCGATGTCGAGGAAAGCTTCCAGCTGTGGCGCTTCCGCCACATGAAGACGGTCGAGCGCATCATTGGCTACCGGCGCGGCACCGGCGGTTCGTCCGGTGTCGCGTTTCTGAAGCGGGCGCTCGAGCTGACCTTCTTTCCGGAACTGCTCGAGGTGCGCACGGTGATCGGAGACGCGTCCTGATGCCGCGCTGCGGCAAGGGTCGCGTTTGACTCGTGGAGAAGTTGCGGTTACACGTTGCAACGCTCGGCGCAGCGATTTTCCGTGTGCGTAGCAGCAGTTCCCGCCACCCATCCAGTTCCCGGGGAGATAGCGCATGAGCGGTCCGGCCAACCCGCCCGTCAACAGCACACCCATTCCGCAGTTTCCAGAGCGCCTCGGTCATCCGGCGCCGCTGTGGATGCTGTTCATGACCGAATTCTGGGAACGCTTCGCGTTCTACGGAATGCGCTGGGCGCTGACGCTCTACATCGTCGCCCAGTTTTACGGCGGGTCGGGCACCGGCGAAGCACCGGCCAATGACGTTTATGGCGCCTACCTCGCATTGATCTACGCCGCGTCATTGTTCGGCGGCTATGCCGCCGACCAGCTGATCGGCTACCAGCGTTCAATCCTGATCGGCGCGGTGATCATGGCCTCGGGCTTGTTCGTGATCATGGTGCCGAATCAGGACATCTTCCTGTTCGGGCTGGCGCTCGTGATCGTCGGCAACGGTTTGTTCAAGCCGAACATCTCGACCATGGTCGGCCAGCTCTACGCGCAGGACGATCGCCGGCGCGACGCTGGCTTCACGATCTTTTACATGGGCATCAACCTCGGCGGCTTCCTGTCGCCGATCGTGACCGGCTGGCTCGCCAGCATCATCACGCACACCCCGATGCAGCAGAACTACAAGGTCGTGTTCTTCGCTTCCGGCGTCGGCATGATCCTCAGCTTCGCCTGGTTCTGGTTCGGGCGCCGCCAGCTTCACGGCATCGGCCGACCGCCCGTGGAGGTACCCGCCAAGCGCGCGCTCGGCATCGTGTTGCTTGCGGCGGCAGTTGGCGTGCCGCTGGTGTATTTCCTGTTGGCCAAGCTCGGCGCGGATGCGCTGGTCTGGATTCTCGGCGCGCTGTTCGTCGGCCTCGGTGTGATGCTGCTGGTCGAGGGCATTCGCGAGGGTACGGTTGCGCGCGATCGCGTCATCGCGATGCTGATCATCTTCGTGTTCAACGCGTTGTTCTGGATGTTCTTCGAGCAGGCCGGCAGCTCGTTCAACTTTCTTGCGCAGAACATCGTCCAGCGCATGTTCGGCAGCTGGGAATTTCCGGTCGCCTGGTTCCAGTCGGTGAATTCACTGGCGATCATCGGCCTCGCACCGTTGATCGCGGCAATCTGGGTCTGGATGGGCAAGCGCAATACCGAACCTTCGATCCCGCGCAAGTTCGGTCTCGGCCTGATCGGCAATGGGCTTGCCTTCCTGTTGCTGATGTATGCGCTCACCTACCTCGTCGATGCGCAGAGCAAGATTCCTTTCTGGACGCTGTTCATGGTCTACGTGATCCAGTCGGTCGGCGAGCTGTGTCTGTCACCGGTCGGACTGTCGATGGTGACCAAGCTGGCGCCGCGGCGCTTCGTCGGTTTCGCGATGGGGGGTTGGTTCCTCTCGATCGCCAATGGCAACAATCTTTCCGGAAAGTTTGCTGCCTGGGTCAGTGGCGACACCGGCATGACCACCGGTTCCGCACTCAGCGGCTACACGATGGGTTTCTGGGCTCTGGTCGGAGCCGGCGTGCTGTTGTTCCTGATCGCGCCGCTGATCAATCGCCTGATGCACGGGGTGAAATGACGACGCTGTGAGCGGCGAGTTACCGCTCACAGGGGCGCCAGCTTGTCGAGGATGCGCGTCAACACCTTGCGCTCCTCGACGTCGAGCAGCGCAAGCATCTCGCGTTCATGCACGCGAGCCAGCGGCGCGACGACATCGTGGATCTTCCAACCCTTGGCGGACAGCAGCAGCACGGAACGGCGCTTGTCGCCGTCGTGAATGCGGCGGACGACGCGTTTGGCAGCGACCAGGCGCGCCAGCGCGCGACTGACGGCGACCTTGTCCATTTCGGTGCGCTCGGCGACGTCGCGCGCGGACAGGCCGTGGCCGTCGAAGCGGGCCAGCACGGCAATCACGCGCCATTCCGTCATCGAGAGGTCGAAGCGATCCTGGTACTCGCGGGCAATCGCCTGGCTGACGCGGTTCGACAGGATCGACAAGCGATAGGGCAGGAAGCGTTCGAGTTCGAGCGGCGTGTGGTCGGGCATATGGCACTGTACCTTGCAAATGGTTTCACTTGAAACCATAATTTATGCGATCGCCGGTGATCGCGCAAAGCCAGTTGCGGCCATCCATGGCTGCAGGTTGCAGGAGCAGCGCGACTTTCTCGGCGCCCAGCTCATTGGAGAAAGCCATGAACGCCCAGCCCAACCTCGGCATGCAGGTCACCACGTTCGACAACCCGATGGGAGTCGATGGTTTCGAGTTCGTCGAGTTCGCCGCGCCGGATCCGCGCCTGCTGCACGACTTGTTTCCCAAGCTCGGTTTCAGCGTGGTCGCGAAGCATCGCTCCAAGCGGATTACCCTGTATCGCCAGGGCCAGTGCAATTTCCTGGTCAACGAGGAAGCGGATTCGTTCGCAGCGGATTTCGCCGCGCAGCACGGCCCCAGCGCCTGCGGCTTCGCGATCCGCTTCAAGAAGCCGGCGACCGAGGTATTGCAGGCGACGCTTGCGAACGGTGCCGAGGAGATCACGCACAAGGCGTCGAGCAAGGCCGTCGCCGTGCCGGTCATCAAGGGCATCGGCGACTGCATGCTGTATCTGGTCGATCGCTATGGCGACAAGGGTGAAATCTACGAGGACGAGTTCGATTACCTGCCGGGCGTAGAGCGCAACCCGAAGGGATTCGGACTGACCTTCATCGATCACCTGACCCACAATCTGTACTTCGGCAACATGGCGCAGTGGGCGGGCTACTACGAGCGCCTGTTCAATTTCCGCGAGATCCGCTACTTCGACATCAAAGGCAGCAAGACCGGCCTCGTCTCGAAGGCGATGACCGCGCCGGACGGCCTGGTGCGGATTCCGCTGAACGAATCGTCGGACGCGAAGTCGCAGATCAACGAATACCTCAACGAGTACAAAGGCGAGGGGATCCAGCATATCGCCTGTTTCACCGACACCATCTACGAGACGGTCGAGGCGATGCGTGCGACCGGCGTGGCCTTCCTCGATACGCCGGATAGCTATTACGAAGTCGTCGACGTGCGCGTGCCGAACCACGGTGAAGACGTGCCGCGTCTGGCCCGCAACAAGATCCTGATCGATGCCGACGTCGAAACCAAGCAGCGCAAACTTCTGCAGATCTTCACGCAGAACAGCGTTGGTCCGATCTTTTTCGAGATCATCCAGCGCAAGGGCAACGAAGGCTTCGGCGAGGGCAATTTCCAGGCGTTGTTCGAGTCGATCGAGCGCGACCAGATGCGCCGCGGCGTGCTCTAGCATCGACGTGTGCCCAGCGTCTTCGGTCAGCGGGAGCAAGTGATGGCGGTCAACGGCTACCAGTCAGGTTTCGGCAACGAGTTCGCGAGCGAAGCGGTTGCCGGCACGTTGCCGCAAGGACGCAACTCGCCGCAGCGCGTCGCGCACGGCCTGTATGCGGAGCAGCTATCCGGCACCGCGTTCACGGCGCCGCGGCATCTGAACCGGCGCAGCTGGCTGTACCGGATTCGTCCCGCCGCCGTGCATGGCGCGTTCAAACCGCTGGCTGGCACCTCGTTTCACAATCGCTTCGACGAAGCGGCCGCGTCGCCCAATCAGCTGCGCTGGGATCCGCACCCATTGCCCGAGGTGCCGACCGATTTCGTCGATGGTCTGTATACGATGGCCGGCAACGGTGGCGCGTCGGCGCAGGCCGGCATCGGCGTTCACGTCTACGCGGCCAACCGGTCGATGCAGGGACGCTACTTCTACGACGCCGATGGTGAATTGCTGATCGTGCCGCACCAGGGCCGCCTGCGCATCGCGACCGAGCTCGGCGTGCTCGACGTCGAACCGCAGGAGGTTGCGCTGATTCCGCGCGGTGTGCGCTTCCGTGTCGACTTGCCGGATGGCACTGCGCGCGGTTACGTGGCGGAGAATTTCGGTGCCGCTCTCCACTTGCCGGAGCTCGGTCCGATCGGATCGAACGGCCTCGCCAATCCACGCGATTTCCTCAGCCCGGTGGCTGCTTACGAAGATATCGACGGCGATTTCCAGCTGGTCGCGAAATTCCAGGGCGCGCTGTGGTCGGCGCCGATCGATCATTCGCCGCTGGACGTTGTCGGTTGGCATGGCAACTACGCACCGTGCAAGTACGATCTTCGTCACTTCAACACGATCGGTTCGATCAGCTATGACCATCCGGACCCGTCGATCTTCACGGTGCTGACTTCGCCGTCGGATACCCCGGGTGTCGCGAATCTGGATTTCGTGATTTTTCCGCCGCGCTGGCTGGTCGCCGAAAACACGTTCCGGCCGCCATGGTTCCATCGCAATATCGCCAGCGAGTTCATGGGTCTGATCCACGGATCCTATGACGCCAAGGCCGGCGGCTTCGTGCCGGGAGGCGCATCGCTGCACAACAGCATGAGCGGGCACGGCCCGGACGCGGCGAGCTTCGACAAGGCGACTGCAGCAAATACCACCCAGCCGGACCATATCGTCGACACAATGGCCTTCATGTTCGAGACGCGCGCGGTCATGCATCCGACTCGACAGGCGCTGCAGACGCCGCAGTTGCAGGCGCACTACCAGGATTGCTGGCGCGGGCTGCACAAGCGATTCACAGCCGTTTGACAGAATTGACATCGTGATGCCATCGCATCATGATGCGATGACGCCAGCACGAGTTGAGCCATGCGCACGACGATCGACATCCCTGAACGCGAGCATGCGCTGTTCACGAGCTTGGCGCGCGCGCAAGGCACCAGTATGAGCAAGCTCTTGCTCGATCTGGCGCGGCGTGGACTGAACGCCGCTTCGCTGGTCTCGGAAGAAAAAGCCGACTACCGGGTGAATCCCGAAACGGGATTGCCGCTGTTCCGCTCGGGTCGGCCGATCACGATCGATGACGTCAAGGCGTTGGACGACGAATGGTGACGGACCTGCTGGATGGAAATGTGCTGATCGCGCTCGGTGACAGCGATCATGTTCATCATGCTGCCGCGACGAAGTGGTTCGGCCGACGCGATGGTGCAGAGTTTGCAACGTGTCCGATTACCCAAGGCACCTTGCTCCGACTCCTGCTGCGTCACCGGATCGCGACGGATATCGGCCAAGCAGTGCGCATCCTGCGCGGATTCATGGCGCATCCTGGCCATCGCTTATGGGCGGACGACCTGAGTTACGACGCCATACGCTGGGATGGGGTGCTCGGCCACGGCCAAGTGACCGACGCGTATCTGGCTGCGCTCGCGCGCAAGCACGGCGGACGCCTCGCGACGCTCGATCGCGGACTGGCCGCATTGCATGACGACGTCGCCGAATTGATTCCCTCATGAAGGACATCCGATGAAACTGGGCTCTCTCAAGGACGGCGGCCGCGACGGCACGCTGATCGTGGTCAGTCGTGACCTGGCTCGCGCGGTGCGCGCGAGCGCGATCGCGCCGACGCTGCAGCGTGCGCTGGAAGACTGGTCGAATGTGGCGCCGCGTCTGAATGCACTGTCCGAGGCGCTCCACGCGAATGCCGCACCGGAGGCGTTCGCGCTCGAATTGGCAACGCTGGCTGCACCATTGCCGCGAGCGTACGAATTCGTCGACGGCAGCGCGTATCTGCCGCACGTCGAACGTGTGCGGCGCGCGCGCGGGGCCGAGGTGCCGGAAAGCTTCTATACCGATCCGCTGATGTACCAGGCGACCAGCGCCGGCTTTTATGGACCGACCGATCCGATCCTGGCGCTGAGCGAGGAGTGGGGCATCGACCTCGAAGCCGAAGTCGTTGTCGTCACCGACGATGTGCCGATGGGTGTTTCGCCCGCGGATGCGGCGAACCATATTCAATTGATCGGGCTCGTCAACGACGTCTCGCTGCGCAACCTGATTCCGGGAGAGCTCGCCAAGGGTTTCGGTTTCCTGCAATCGAAGCCGCGCTCGGCGTTGTCGCCGGTCTTCGTGACGCCGGATGAACTCGGCGACGCCTGGAGTGGAAGCAAGTTGAATCTGCCGATGCGCACATGGATCAACGGTCGCTGGTTCGGCGGGGCGGAATGCGGCGTCGACATGCAATTCAGCTTCGCCGAGCTCGTCGCGCACGCGGCGAAGACGCGTCCGCTCGGCGCCGGCACGTTGGTTGGCTCAGGCACGATCGCAAACGAAGACACTTCAAAGGGAGCGTCCTGCCTGGCCGAGCAGCGTACGGTCGAAACCCTGCGTGACGGCAAGCCTTCGACACCATTCCTGAAATTCGGCGACAGCGTCCGCATCGAGATCACCGACGCGAGCGGGGCGAGCTTGTTCGGTGCGATCGAACAGAGGGTGACGAGTCAGTCAGCCACGCGCTGAAGAATAGAGCGAGCAGGGCAAGCGAATGTCGATTGACGCAAATATCACGCTATATGACTACTGGCGTTCCAGTGCCTGTTATCGCGTGCGCATCGCGCTGAATTTGAAGGGCATGCGGTATTCGCACAAGCCCGTACATCTGATCAGGAACGGTGGCGAACAGCACAGCGCGGAGCATCGGACGCTGAATCCACAGGAAGCGATACCGGTGCTCGTGCACGGCACGCAGGTGATCCGCCAGTCGCTCGCGATTCTCGAATATCTGGAGGAGATGGGTGGCGCAGGTGTACCGAAACTGTTGCCTGTAGCTACGTCCGAGCGCGCTCGCGTGCGTTCGCTCGCGTTGCTGATTGCCTGCGATGTGCACCCGATCAACAATCTGCGTGTGATGCAATATCTCGAACGCGAGTTCCATCTGCAGCAGGACGCACGCGAACAGTGGCAGCGGCACTGGATGGCCGAAGGGCTGCGCGCCTTCGAGACGTTGCTGGCCACCAACGCGGCGACTGGCCTGTATTGCCATGGCGACACACCGGGCATCGCCGATGCCTGCTTGATCCCGCAGGTCTACAACGCAAACCGCTTCGGCGTCGATCTGACGTCGTTGCCGACGATCAGGCGGATCAACGAGCGGTGTCTGGCGCTGCCGGCGTTCGATGCGGCGAGGCCGGAGAATCAGCCGGACGCGGCATAGCGTCTGCGAGCATCCGCGAAGAGGATGCGGTCGCGCGCTGTTCCGCACGAGTCACGTGATCCGGAGTTTCCGATTCAACCATGAAGCGCGCTGAGCGCCAGCGAAGTTCGAACGGCAGCTCGTGCGCCAGAATCCCGCGCACGTGGCTGATGCCACCTGCGAGCAGGGCTGCATAACTGATTGCCATGGTCGTGGCGCGTAAAGGGGCGTGATCGAGCAGAAGAATTGCGCGTAGCAGACTGCGCTGACAGCACAAGGGCCATGGAATCTGGAGATCCACGATCGCGGCCAGCACTCCAACCAACGCGAATACGGCCCCGAGCGCGGCCAGCAGGCCACCGCCGCGGCGACCAAGCCGTAATCCGAGAAATGCGAGGACGAAAGCAGCGATGCCGATGGCAAGCGGATCGAGCGCAGACCAGCGCGCTGCGAGCAGACCGGCAAGGCTTGCCGCCACCACGCCGCGTATCACGCGCGAGCGCTCCATGACACTAACCGGCGATATACCGCTGCAACTGCTCGATCTGCGTGCTTTGCTCGGCCAGCATCGCCTTGACCAGGTCGCCGATCGAGACGACCCCGACGACCTTGCCGGCATCGACGACAGGAAGATGGCGCACGCGCTTTTCGGTGCATACGCGCATGCAGGTTTCGATGGTGTCTTCGGGCGCGACGGTGAGCACGGACATCGTCATGATGTCGCGCACTGGCGTGCCGCCAGAGGCGCGGCCTTTCAGGATGATCTTGCGTGCGTAGTCACGCTCGGAAACGATGCCGACGAGTTCATCGCCGCGCATGACCAGCAACGCGCCGATATAGCGATCCGCCATGGTCTGGATCGCGGTGAGAACGGGCTCGTCCGGTCCGACGGTGTAAATCTGCCGACCTTTCTCCGCGAGTAGATGCTTTACCTGGAGCATGTGCACCTCCGGCTGGGACCGCGGCGATTGCCGCCTTGCACGAGTCTAGCGCCGTCAGGCGTGCGAGGCTCGCCGCCGCGCAGCAGATGCGTCGATGCGTCAGGGGCTGCCCCCCTCTTCCGAGCGTTCGGAAGAGGGGCTTGTCGATGGCGCTACAGGCAATCGAATCCGTCCGCGAACAGCACTGGAATCAATGGCGACGTCGCGTTCGCCGTGTTGTTGGCGACGACCGGATCCGTCGTGTCGGACGTCACCGAGGCAGTGAACGCGACGGGATCGGCGCCACTGTAGTTGCGCGCAACGCAGGCGCTCGTTGTGACGGTCTCGCTGGCCCCCGCGGCGATGCTCGCGAACGCACACGGGAATCCAGTGCTGCAGTCACCGCCGTTCGCCTTGAACGTCAGTCCCGGCGGCAGGGTGCTCGTGAGCTGCACGTTGCTGGCCGCGGCCGGGCCGTTGTTGCTCACGCTGATCGTGTAGCCGAGCTGCATGCCGGGTTCGACGCTGCGGGGTGGCGTGATCGTCACCGCAAGATCGGCATTGTCGCCGCCGCTGCCGACCGGTAATGGCCATGCCCAGGCCCCGCGCGAGCGCGTGAATGCGGCCAGCGTGGTGAAGCCGCGATCGATGCTGAGGCTCCAAACCATCACGTGCGGCAATCCTTCCATGCGTTGCCAAACCGGCGGGTTTGCGCTGATGTCGTCGGTGTAGTAGAGGCCCCAGTCCATGCCGACGAAGACCTGCTTCGGGATGTTCGGGTTCGCGATGACCGCGTTCGCCGGGATATCGGGCAAGTTACCGCTCTTGTCGACCCAGGTGAAGCCGGCGCACTGCGCGGTGCAGGTGACCTGGTAGACGTGACCCGGGGTCGTCGGTGTGTTCGCGCTGAAGCCGCCGACTGCGGCGTACCCGACCAGCGGATTCAGCGGGTCAGTGGCGACATCCATCATCGGCCGGTTCGGCAGCAGCGCATTGCTGTCGGTCACGTCGACTGCGGTCGCCGCGCCGCTCACGCCGAGCCCAAACACGTACTGCACGTTGCCGTCGTTGGTCGCGACCATCGCAACGGTCGGATCGCTGACCGAATAGTGGATCTGATTGATGTAGGAGCGGTTGTCCGAGCCGAGCACCAGATTGTTCTTGGTCAGGTCAGCCGTCTTGGCCGACCACGAACTCGACGGACGGCCGCCCTGCGTGGATTCCCATACGCGCTGAGTGCCGAGAATGATGTGCTTGCAGCCGGCCGCCGTCGTGCAACCACTGCCGGGGGCGTCGAGGACGCCATAGCGATACAGGTCGAACGGGGTTAGGAAGCTTGCGCGATCGGTGCCGGAGAGATTGGGCGAGATGTCCTGTTGGCTTCCGAACGGTCCGTTCGTGCTGACGTAGATCGCAGCGTAGTAAATCGAGGTGTACCACCACTGGCCGAGTACTGGCTCGATGCGGGAAACGATGCCGTCACCGCCATTCGTAGAGGTCCAGGCGGCGGCGTCGGGTGTGCCCGAGAACACGACCGACGCGCTACCGTTGTCCTGGAATCCGGCGGTGGCGCCCGCGCTGGTCGATGTCGCGAAGTTCGCCGTGATGTCGCCGTGATACATCTCGATGGTCGGCAGTGTGTCGTTGAGCGCTGTCCAGTGCGCGTTCGAAAATGAAGTCGCCGTCAGTGCATTGTCGACGTAATAGATGCCGCCATCGTTTCCATTGAGCACATGGTTGGGATCGGTCCCGACGACGGCGCGCGAATGGTTGTCCGGGTGCACCGGACCGCCGCTGTAGGCACCGGTCAGATTGACGTAGCTAGTCCCGCCGTTGCTGGAGCGGAACAGGTCGACGGTGCTCACGAACAGCACATTGGGGTCGGTCGGTGCGACGGTCAGACCGGCGTCGTACCACATTTGCGTACCCGGACCGCTCGGCGAGCCGGTCTGCGTCCAGGTGTCGCCTCCGTCGACAGTTTTCCAGACACCGAGGATGCCGTTTGTCGCAGGACTGGAGAACATTGCGTACAACGTCATCGCGTCGCTCGGCGCTGCGGCGATCTCAAGACGGCCGCGCGTGTTGTTCGGCGCGCCGCTGCCGGTACCGGTCGGAAAACCGCTGTTGAGCAGGGTCCAGTCGGCCAGCGCGGGACAGCCGCTGACCGGCATCGTCGCGCGATACACGCCATTGGCGCCGTTGTTGACCAGGTCCGGCTGCACCGGGGTCGGCAGGCCGCGCGTGCCGACTGCTGCATACAGATAGGTCGTGCCGCTGCGATTGATCGCGACCAGGCCGGTGGTGTCCTGACGCTGCGGCGGAGTGGCGGTCGTGAAAGCATTCGTGTAGCAGGGGCCACTCCAATCGGTGCCCGCGTCATACGAGAAATAGACGCCGGTCTTGGTACCGACGATCACGTTGTTCGAGTTGTTCGGGTCGACGACGACCTTGCCTATCGCCTGATATTGCGGAAAACCGCCCGCGGATGGGCCATACAGCGGATTGAATACGTCCGCGCCGAGCAAGGTCCAGGTCTCGCCCCGATCGGTACTCTTCAGCAAGCCGGCGGCACCAAACGAAAACGAGCCATAGCGCAGGTCGCCAGTGCCCGCGTAGATCACGTCATGATTGTTCGGATCCATGGTCAGGTCGCCGATCGCCATGCCGGCGAGTTCCGGAAAATCGGTCTTGACCTCCCAAGTCGTGGCCGCCGTACAGCAGTTGGTAGTCTTCCAGACACCCCCGCCATCGGAGCCAATCAAGGCGACGGTCGAATCATCCGGATCGCTCAGGATCACATTGGTACGACCGGCGTTGCTGCCGATGCCGAAACCTTCGCCCTGAAGCGGCTTCGGGCCGAGCAGCGTGAACGCATTCGGATCGAGCTGGACTGCCTTGTCCGCGGATCTGGAATAGGTCTTGGTGCCAGACGGTACGGCGGAGGCGATGCGGCGATCCTGTACGGCTGAATCAAGCAGCCACCTCGGCTCGAAGCGCAGATGCTGCGGATCGCCGCCATAGCCGAGCCGAACCGCCCAGTAGTCGCCATCGACCGGTGGCCGCCCGGATTCGGCCTCTTCGTTTTCGCCGCGCAGGAACATCGGCTTGTTCAGTTCCAAGTGATGCCAGTAGACGCCACCCGCCGTCAGCGCGACCACGGCCGCGCCGAACCATCCGATCAGCTTTCTCATGAACCCTTCCCGAAGTCGTGGGCGGACCGGTCGGTCAGCCCTGCGGCGGATAATACTCATCAACGAGATAGAGCGGGCGCTGCTTCGATTCGACATAGAGACGGCCGAGGTACTCGCCAATCACTCCGAGTGCCATCAGCTGGATGCCGCCGAGGAATAGCACGACGACCATCAGCGAGGGGTAACCGCGGACCGGATCGCCCAACCACAGCGCCTTGCCGAGCACCCATCCGCCAAACAGGAAAGCAACGAGGGCCGACAGCAAGCCGAAATAGGTCGCGACTTTCAGTGGCGCTCCCGAGAACGAAGTGATCCCGTCGATTGCAAAATTCCACAATCGCCAGTAGTTCCACTTCGTCTCGCCAGCGTGGCGCGCGTCGCGGTTGTAGACCACCGACAGCTGGCGGAAGCCGACCCATGTGAACAGGCCCTTCATGAAACGCTGGCGTTCACGTACCTGTTTCAACGCATCCAACGCGCGCCGCGACAGCAGGCGGAAATCGCCGGTGTCGCGCGGGATCGGCGTCGCCGACAGCCTTTCCATCACGCGGTAGAAGGTGGACGCGGTGAGCTTTTTGAATCCGGTCTCGCCGGCGCGGGAAGCGCGCGTGCCGTAGACGACGTCGTAGCCTTCGCGCCAATGCTGCACGAAGGTTGGAATGAGCTCCGGCGGATCCTGCAAGTCGGCGTCGATGACGATGGCTGCGCCGGCGTCGACATAGTCGAGGCCCGCGGTCAGTGCGAGTTCCTTGCCGAAGTTGCGCGACAGTTTCAATGTCGAAACGCGGGCATCCGCCGCGCGCAGTGAACACATCACCGCATAGGTGTCGTCGCGGCTGCCGTCATCGACGTAGAGCACATCCGACGCCACATCGAGTCCGTCGAGCACGGCCGCCAGGCGCGCGTGGAAATCGCGCAGCCCCTCGCTTTCGTTGTAGGCGGGCACGACGACGGTGAGTTTCGACATGGAGTACACCAGGGGCAGGGTGCGCGCATGCTAGCCGACCGGGGTGACGCGCGGAATCACGTCGTGCAATGACCACGTATCGGATCAGTGCGGCAGATAGGTCGCGCCGCCGAGCTGAGTCGCCTGACGCTGGATCCACGCCGCCCGTCGCTGCACATACACCGAAGGGTGCTCGACCCGATAGCGTCCGGGATTCGGCAATACCGCCGCGAGCAGGGCCGCTTGACGCGCATCAAGCTCGGCCGGCGTGATGCGGAAATAGCGTTCGCTCGCCGCTGCGGCGCCATAGGTGCCGTCGCCGAATTCGGCGATATTGAGATAGACCTCGAGAATGCGCCGTTTCGGCCACAGCGTCTCGATCAGCACTGTGAAATACGCTTCCGGGCCCTTGCGCACGAAGCTGCGTCCGTTCCACAGGAACAGATTCTTCGCGACCTGCTGACTGATCGTGCTGGCGCCCCGCAAGCGCTCGCCGTCCTCGGCTTCGGCCAGCGCACTCTGGATCGCGTCGAAATCGAAGCCATGATGGAGTGGGAATTTCTGGTCTTCCGCGGCGATCAGCGCAATCGGCAGCGCCTTCGAGACGCGATCCCATGGCGTCCATCGATAGCGCAGAGCAAAGGCGTGCTCGCCGTCGAATTTGGCACCCAGCCAATCCTCCAGCATCACGGCAGAAACCACTGGCGGCGCGAATCGCAGCAGCACCACCGCGCAGATGCTGAGGGCGAACCAGACGATCAGCGCGAGCAGCAACCAGCGCAGCCCGCGCCGTGCGATACCTCGAATGCCTGCCGGTTTCAATCGATGCGATCCCCAGAAACGACACCGGCGCGAAAATCCGCGCCGGTGTGTTGAAGCTTAGTCCGCGAAGGCGGACCGCGATAGCCGCATCAATGGCACATGTAGTCGCCCGGGCCGGCAGCTCCGCTGATCTGCACCTGGTCGAGGAAGAAGCCGTCGAACGCGGTGCTGCCGTCGGAGGAGAAGCGCCAGCGGATCTGCACGGTCTGACCGACGTAACCGGCCAAGCTCGTTGCAAACGGCTTGAACACGGCGGTGGCGGTTCCATTGCCCGGGTCTGCATTTGAAGCCGCCGTACTGACGCCGTTGAATGCACCATGCGTCGCCGCATAGCCGCATGCGTTCACGGGTGGGTCCAGCGTCTGCGCGAACGAGCTCGGGTAGCCGCCGGTCGGTGGCAGATCGTTCCATGTCGTGCCGCCGTCGGTCGAAATCTCCTGGACAATGCCGTCCCACTGGAACTCGAGGTCGTACTTCGCCTTGAAGCTCAATGCAGCGCCGGTGGTGAGCGTCAGCGCAGGCGTGGTGATGCTGGCGCAGACGTTGTCGGCGTAGATCTGATCGTCAATCGCGTTGTGATAGCTGTAGGTGCCGGCCGATGCGGCGGTGTCGGTGACCTGCCAGGGCGACTGCATCGTCGCATAGCTGTGCGTATCGACGTCATCGACGTAGCTGCCCGGATCCGGACCGTCCACGCCGCTCGGCGTTGCATTGGCGGTGTCGGACGCGGGCGTCGAATTGCCGGTCCCATCGGTGGCCGTGACGCGATAGAAATACGGTGTCCCGTTGGTCACCGCGCTATCGGCATAGGTTGCTGCCGTCAGCGCAGCCGCCAGCGTTTGCGGATTGCCGAAGTACGGATCGGTATCGCGTTCGAGCTTGTAGGTCACCGTTGGAGCGGCCGGACAATTCGCCGTAGCGGGGCTCCAGGTCAGGTCGACGCTGCAGCTGGAATTGCTGGCATCGGACGCGACCGATTGACGATCGAAAGACGGCTGCAGCGTGCAATCGTCCAGCGATACGACGTCGATACACGACGAGGCTTCGCCTTCGACGTCGTTCTGCACGCCGCGGACCTTGTAGGCATAGCTGTAGCCGCCCTGCGTGTGATCGTCGTTCAGTGGCAACGTCGCGGCGTTTGCCACCAGATGGAAATCCCCCGCGGCCGCGGTCGCGCAGGTGCCATCGGCGCGATACAGCTGGTAGCTCTGCGCGCTGCCGGAGGCCGTCGCGCCGACGCTCACTCCGGTGGTGCCGTTACCGGCAATCGAAACCGCCGTGGGCGCTGGCAACGCCGCGGTATCCGGCAGGCCGAACGAGCCGGAAACGGCCAGACCGTAACCCTGCTGATCGGTGCCGATTTCGCCGGAGCCGGGAATGTCGGTCGCCTTCACCCGGATCGTGTAACTGCCCGCGATCGGCGCCGTGAATCGGACCTGCTCGACGGTGTCCTTCGCGTCGGCGGCGCCGCCCGTGGTGGATACGCTGCCGCTGAAGTGGTTGCCGAGATAAACCTGGCCATTCGGATCGACGACCTCGAGATCGAGGTTGTTGATCAGGGTCGAAGCCGCACCGGCGACGGCCGGCGGGTCGAACCAGGTCAAGGTCGCGCGGAACTCGATGCCAGGGGCGATATTGGCGATCGTGTACTCGTTGACTTCGCCGGTCTTCAGGCCGGCGCTATTGGTGCGCTCGAACACGCGCAGGCGGCGACTGTCGTCGCCATTCTGCAGGGTGTTCTTGAACCACAAGTTGTTGTCGAGCCATGGGCGGCCCCAGCCGGTACCCGTATTCGGGAACACCGAGGGACTGGTGGTCGGCACGGTGCTGTTGAGCAACACGGCTTTCATGACCGCGCCAGTGGGGTTGTAGGCGTCCAGCGCCGAGCCCTCGCCGGGCGGTGGCGGCGTCGTTCCGTCGAAGCCGTCGGCGAAGATCACGTCGACGGAGCCGCCGGTATTCTTGAAGCCACGCGGATAGAGGCCGTCGACGAAGTACTCGCGCAGCAGCACGGCATTGCCGGCGATCACCGGCGTCGACATCGACGTGCCGGAGTCGGGTGTCGTCTGCGGCGCGGTAATCGTGGTGCTCACGGGACTTGCGCTGTTCTTGGCCGAGATCGTGGAACTGCCTGGGCCGGCGACATCGGGCTTCAGGCGTCCGTCGGCCGTCGGGCCGGCATTCGAAAAGCCCGCCTTCGCAAGGCTGCCGGCATGGCCGAGTGCGGCCACCGTGACGGCGTTCTTGGAGTTGCCGGGCGATCCAACCGCCATCGCGCCAGCCTGGTCGTTGCCTGCGGCGATGACGACCAGCAGATCCTCGTACTTTCGCGTAGCGCGGTCGACATTCGCATCATCGGCGCTGTATTGACCCGAGGTCCCGCCGCCCCAGCTGTCGCTGTGGATGCGCGCGCCTCCGCCATGTGCCTGCTCGAGCGTGCCTTCGAAGTCCTGCACGTAGACGTTGCGCGGATCGGTTCCACCGATGTCCTGCATCAGCAACTGGGCGTTCGGCGCCATGCCGTCGGCCAGATCGTGGTTCGGTAGCAGCGGCGTCGACGGCATGTAGGTCGTCGCGCCGAAAGTGCCGGCGGCGTCGCCGACCAGGGTGCCGGTGGTGTGCGTGCCATGACCGGAGGTGTAGTCGTAATCGACCGGACCGCTCGGTTGCAGCCAGTAGGCGATGATCTTGTTGTCGGGATACAGGGTGCCGATGTTCGGCAGCGCCGGCGGGGGATTGTCGGAGAATGTGACCTCCGCGTGTGGCCCATTGCCCTTGTCCAGCGTCGCGAACCAGGCCGCGTTTACGGTGGTGCCGGAATCGCCGATCGCGATGATCTGGCCGCCACCGGTGATGCCCTGGTCGAACATCGGCGTGGCCCCGCAGATCGGACCGCTGCCGGAGCATGAGCCGGTCAGGTTGCCCTGGATTGCGCCGATGCTGCCCGCATTCGTCGTGGTGGTCTGAAACCATGGCGATACGAAGGCGACGCCATCGATCGCCGTCGCGCTGGCCAGGAGTGCATCGAGCGCGTCGCCTGCGACTTTCACGCGTACGTAGGGCGCGGCTTCTGCGCGTTCGCTGCGCATCGTAATCTCGGCGGCGGGCACCGCCTTCAGCAGCGCTGCCTGGATCTTCGTCGACGAAACGCCGCGGAAACCCTCGACGATGATTTCGTAGCGTCCGTCGGTCTGCAGGGCCGCGGAGGTGGCGCGGTTCGCCGACCAGAGCGTCGGATCCAGCTTCATCGACGGTCGCACGTTGCCGATCCAGCGCACGGCGGGATTTGCGCGCAGCTCGTCCAGCGAGACGCCGTTGAGACGGACGTAGTAGGCGTTGTTGGGCACGTATCCGAGGAACTCGATGCCACGCGCGACCAGCGTCTTGCGTGCGTCGGACTTGTGCGGCTGGAACTGCACGATGGCATAGGCGGACGGCGCATCGGCGGCCGCGCCAATAGCGCTGACGTCAAGTTCCTGCGAGGAAGGGTCGAGTACGCCCGCACGCAGGATGAGCAAATTCGGATTACCGCGAGCGGCAGTGATGCTGTCGATCGAAGGTTGCGCGGCGACGACGGCTGTGGCCGCGTAGGCGACGTGTCCGGCGGTGCCAAAAGCAACGACCAGTGCCGCTGCAAGCGCGGTACGAGAAGGCAGAACAGGCATATCGTATATCCCCAGTAGCTGAAACAGGTTAGCCGCCCGAGTATGCTTCGAGTCAATTCCGACGGCAACGCACCTCGAGACCTAGCAAATGCTCGGTCTATGGGCCGATCAGGCTGTTGATTATCCCGTATACGGCACGCCCGGCAAGCGTTGCAGCGCCGCAATGAAAACGCTTCGGCGCATCGCGCATTCGCTGTGTCGATGTGAATTTTCGAGACCGGAATCGCTGTTAGGTTTTTGTAAAACGCGCTATGATTGAGCCGTCGGCAGCTCTGGAACTCTCGGCTGCCGGCGCACTCTGAACAGACGTTCGTTGCAGGTTCCGGTCTCCACTCGATGATGCTGCGCTTGGCCAAGCTGACGTTGCTGCTCTCGCTATTCCCGCTCGCGGGCATGGCGCAGACGCTGCCGTCTCTGGCGCCGACCTCGAGCGAAGGCAGAACGCCCCTGGTCGACGAATTGCTCGCGCTCGATTCGCACGGTCAACCGCTGCTGGCACAGGGCGCACCCGTGCTGCCGATCTGGTCTGGCTCGAATGGCCAGTTGCTCGCCGTAGTTGCTCTGCCCCGCGAATGGGCTACGTCGCCCCTCTCTGCAGCGCCGGCCTACGGCGGCCCCTCGGAATGGCACCTCGCCGGCAGCTCGGCGGCTAGCGCCAGTGGACTGCGCTGGCAGTTCGGTGATGGTCTGCGTGCCGAGGCCATGCTCGGGCAGTATCTTTCAGCCGCGCCGGTTGCCTGCGCGGCGGACACCTGCGGTTCTGCAACGGCTTCACGTTGGTCGCATGGTTCCTTGACGGCCGCACTCGGCATGGGTTGGTCGACTGCAGACGGCGGCTTGGATCTGTCCTACGGCCTATCATGGCTGCAATCTCAAGGCACCCCGACGACGCTCGGCAGTCTGGCCTCGGCCGGTTCGGCCTTGGTACCGGTGCTGACCTTGCCGAGCGCCCAATCCTTCACGCTCGACAGCGAAACGTCGGTGTATGCGCGCGGGCGCTGGCAGTTGGAGAGCGGACCGGCTTTCGATGTCGCTGCCAGCTATGGTCGTGGCAAGGCATCGGCCATCGGCTCCATTCCGAATACATTCGCACCCGGCATCGATCTCGATCAGCTGTCGCTGAGTCTCGGCATGGATGCGGGTTCGCTGCGTGGCGCGATCGTCGGCCACGTGCTGAGCAGCGACGATCCGATGCTGGCCGGCAAGCACTGGACCACGTTGGACCTTGGCGTTTCCTGGCGTACGCCGTGGAGTGGTGAACTCAGCGTCGGCGCGCAGAATCTTTTGTCGTCTCCCCTCAATGCCTCTTCGCGCGACGCGGAGAGCCAGCAGACGCGCACGCCCTACATCCAGTACCGCCAGGATCTCTGAAACAGCGGCCTTTGGGCTGCCTAGAATGTTTCGCCGGCGTTGCACTCAGCGCACAGTTTCCTTGCAGACAGACCTATCGAGTTTGCACCACAACACACGTGCGTGCAGCTAACTCGTTGAATCATATGATACTCCTTGGGATGTTAAGGCTGCGCTCAGGGATTCCCAAGTCGTAAGAATCTTGTTAGTATCGTCCACTGCCGAGGGTTTTGGTGGACCGTTTTGGTCGTTCCCAGGATGGGAGAGCACATGTCCCGAGCTGTGACACAACTCTGACGTTGGAGAGTGAAATGAATTCAATGAGCAACGAGCTTTTCAAAGCCGTGCGCTATGCGTTGTACGCGGGTACAACGGCGGCTGTCGGCTTGTCCGGCGCCACTGCCTTCGCGCAGGACGCGCAGGACCAAGGTGGCCAGAAGCTGGAAACCATCACCGTGACGGGTTCCAATATCCGTCGCGTCGATATCGAAACATCGAACCCGGTCATCAGTATCGACCGCGCCGCGATCCAGCAGTCCGGCAAGGTCACCGTCGGTGATCTGGTGCAGCAGCTGCCGACCGTCGCAGGTGCGGCCAACAACCCGAACGTCAACAACGGCGGCGGCACCGGCGGCAGCTTCATCTCGCTGCGCGGTCTCGGCAGCAACCGCACGCTGATCCTGGTCGACGGCAAGCGCATCACCAACAGCGACGTCAACTCGATTCCTGCCGCAGCGATCGAACGCATCGAAGTCCTGACCGACGGTGCCTCGGCCATCTACGGCTCGGACGCGATTGCCGGCGTTGTCAACTTCATCCTGCGCAAGGATTATCAGGGCGCCGAGCTGCAGCTGAACTACGGCATCAGCGACAAGGATGATGGCGAGCGCAAGGGCTTCAGCCTGATGTTCGGTCAGTCGACCGACAAGGGCAGCATCATGGGCGGCATCGATTACAACAAGACCGACCAGATCCTCGCCAGCCACCGCAACTTCTCGAAGTTCACTTACAACCTGAGCCGCGACGGCAGCACCGTCACGCCGGGTGGTTCGGCGTCTTCGCCGAGTGGCTTCTACGGCGGCTTCCCTCAGTTCGCGAGCTGCAGCTACTACGGTTACGGCACGTTCGACCCGAGTGCGCCAGGCGGCAACGGCATTCCGGCCGGCTACCGCTGCTTCAACGGCATCGCTCCGGGCGCGCCGAACGGCGGCCAGGGTGACACCTACAACTACGCCGCGATCAACCTGATCACGACGCCGCAGGAACGCACGAACTTCTTCCTGAATGGCGACTACAAGCTGACCGATTCGATCGACGCCTATTTCCAGGTGTTCCACAACTCGACCAACTCGGCAGCGCAGCTGGCCCCGGTTCCGCTTGGCCTCGCCAGCGGTGGTCTGACCGTCGGTGCGGGCAACCCGTACAATCCGTTCGGCGTCGACATCGGCGCCGGCTCGCCGGATGGCGAAGACCTCAACGTGCGTCTGTCGGCGCTCGGTCCGCGCATCATCAATTTCAGCTCACGCACCGATCAGGCGCGCATCGGCATCAAGGGCAACCTGTTCGATACCGACTGGCAATACGACCTGTGGGGCAACTATGGCCACCAGGCCTTCGTGTTCCACAACATCAACTATCTGAACGGCAATGCCGCCCGCACCGCGCTGTCGAGCGACTGCACACCGGTCGTTGCGGGCCAGCCGCTGACGTCGAGCAGCTGTCTGGACCTGTTCAACCAGAACAATCCGAACACGGCGAGTCAGTTGCAGCAGTTCTTCTCGCTCAACGCCGACAACGGCAGCTTGCAGACCGAGCGTCAGGGCGGCCTCGACGTCAACGGCACGCTGTTTGACCTGCCCGGTGGCGCGGTCAGCCTCGCCGCGGGCGTCAACGATCGCAAGTTCTACATCCGCAAGTACAACGACACGGTTGAACTGCTCGATCCGTCGACCGGCAAGTGCCCGGCTGGCGTGTCCTCGTTGTGCAACACGCCCTACACCGGTCAGTACGACGTCAAGGAAGCGTATGCCGAGTTGTTCGTGCCGATCCTCAAGGACCTGCCGTTCATCCACAGCTTGAACGTGACGCTGGGTGACCGTTATTCGAAGTACAGCAACTTCGGTAACACGAACAACTGGAAGATTGCGGTGGAGTACCGCCCGATCGAAGACCTGTTGCTGCGCGGTACGGTCAGTGAAGTGTTCCGTGCACCGAACACGACCGAGTCGTTCACCGGCCGCACGGCGTCGTTCGACGCGTATTCGCGCAACGCTGGCATCGGCGAACCGCGTTCCACCAATGGCACCCAGATCCAGACGATCTTCAGCGGCGCCAGCGTCGGTGGCTACCCGATCCAGCCGGAAACCGGCAAGACGTTCGACTTCGGCGTGGTCTATGACCCGCAGTGGCTGCCGGGCTTGTCGGTGAGCGCGGATTTGTGGCGCATCTACCTGCTCAACAACATCCAGCGTCCGACCGGACAGACGATCGTCGATCTCTGCTACAAGGATCCACGCGGCGTCGGTGTGAATCCGTATTGCGCCTTCATCAACTACAACGCCAGCGGCACCATCAGTACCATCTCGGGCGTCACCTATACGAACCTCGGTCGCCTGGACACCAAGGGCGTCGACTTCGCGGCTACCTACAAGCTGCCGGAAACCTCATTCGGCAACTTTGCGGTCAGCCTGAACACGACGTACCTGAGCCAGTACGACAACTTTATCCCGGGTCTCGGTTCTTCGAGCGTTGCTGGCACCTTCAACCAGCAGTTCGGCAGCTTCCCGCGCTGGCGTGCGCTCGGCAACATCAGCTGGCAGATGGGCGACCTCTCGGCGAGCTGGACGCAGCGCTTCATCGGTCGCGAAAAGAACACTGCGTTCCCGGGCGTCGGCGCCGGCTTCCTGCCGGTTGGTGCGGTTACCTACAACAATGTGCAGTTCGGCTACAACATCGAGCCGATCAATACGCGCATCGACGTCGGTGTCGACAACGTTGGCGACAAGCAGCCGCCGCTGTTCTACCAGTCGGTGGCGAACGCGAATATCGACATCAACACCTATGATCCGATCGGCCGTTTTTACTGGGGCCGTCTGACCGTCAAGTTCTGATCGTCGACTGAGAGCTTCATTTGAAGCCGCGCGGGGCGACCCGCGCGGCTTTTTTCTTTGGACAAGAGTGCTTTGCGTGACTTCGCGCGCGGCTCGCTTGGCGCGGACGCCAGGCACTCGCCAGCACGCGCAGCGTGAAAGGGTGCGCCAAATGCGGCGCCCGCGTTTCAAACGGAAATCGTGCGACTCAGGCGTGACGAGGGGCGACGAGTGCTGCGCGCAATGGGTCGAGCAGGATGCCGTAGCCGGCACTGCGGGCGGTATTGCGCCGCAGGGGTTCGCGCACCTGGGCGGCGCTGGCCGTGCGCACGCTGCGTTCGACTTCGTAAAAGCGCAGGCAAGCCTGATCGAAGGGCAGGCCGCAGTAGTCGAGCAGTGCCCGAACTTCAGACTCCGACTCGGCCACCAAGGTCTCGTAGATCTGATCGCGGATATGCCCCGGCTTCTGTCGGTGCCATTCACGCATCGCGTGATCGTAGTCTTGCCAGAATCGGGCAAGGTAGTCGAGGTCGTAGCTGAATTCGTTGCTGATCGAAAACATCTGCTTGTAGCAGGACCAGCAGGTCTCGACCGGATCGCGTCGGCAGTTGACGATGCGGGCGCCCGGAAGCATCGCCATGATCGCACCAACGAACAGCCAGTTGTTCGGCATCTTGTCGGTCGAACGCGGACGCGTGCTTCGCCAACGCGCCGTTCGCGCGAGGTAGCTGCGTCCAAGGCGCGCCCACTCCTGCGGACTCGCCTGGCCGATCCAGAACGGAAAATCGATACCGCGCCGTTCGGATTCCTCCTGCAGCACCGCACTGACATCCCCCAGTTCACTGGCCCCCTCGACTTCAGGATGAGCGGCGAGGATTTGCTCGGTCAGCGTGGAGCCGGAGCGCGGCAGGCTAACGATGAAAATGATTTCTTCGCCGAGTCTCGCGTCATCCGCTTCAAGATGCGGTTTCTCGAACTCGGCAATCGTGACGTCGACGAGTTGCCGAAACTTGGCGGCGTCCCACGGCCTGCGCCTACTGATGCGCGTATTCGTTTCACTGAGGATGGCGAAAGCCTCAGAATGACGGCCCTGGTCTTCGTACGCCTTGGCAAGCACGCAGCCCATTGCCAGGCGATCGCTCTCGCGCGCCGCAGGCTCGTGCAACATCGCTTCGAGTTGCACGATTTCGCTGTCAGTCAAGCGGACCGTCTTGATGTTGGCGAGCCCCCACCAGGCCGCTCCGATCGTCGGCGCGCGCCGCAGCACTTCCAGGTACTGCGCGCGTGCCTGCTCGAAACGACCGAGCAGCACCATCACGTCGGCATACAGCGTGCGCGCATGCACGTGGTCAGGGGCGAGTACGACGGTACGCTCCAGCGCGGGCAACGACTCCTCGGTCCAGGCACGATCCATCAGGTTGCGTCCCAGATTGAACCAGGCGGAGGCATCGTCAGGGTGCAGCTCGCAGACCTTTCGCAGCGCAGCGAAGCCGGCGTCGTTGTCGTCGCGAGCAAACGCGGACTCGGCGAAGTCGCTCAGCAGCAGCGGATCTTCCGGTCGCTGCGACAACAACGCCGACAACACGCGATGCGCGTCGGCGAATCGCCCCGCGTGGTTGAGCAGCACGCCACGCAGGCGCTGCACTTCCGCATGTCGCGGCGCCATGTGCTCCGCGCTGACGAGTGCCTGGTCCGCCAGATGGAGCTCGCCAGCGTTCAGATGTTGCCAGGCTCGACGCAACAGATCCACCGTAGTCGGTGTCAGCCCTGCCAGGCGATCTACCGCAGGATGGAGTGCGGTTTGAGCGACCGTCGACGGTGAAGAATTTGCGGTGTCCATGGCCGCCGGATCAGCCGCCGCCGCTGACGCCGCCGGATGCCGCATCGCGGTTGGCGAGAGACAATCCCAGCGCTGTCCGAAGCGGATCGAGCAGCGCACCGTAGCGCTCGGAATGGGCGGTATCGCCATACAGCGGCTTGCGCACTTGCATCGCACTCGGCGAGCGCACTTCGCGCTCGGTGCGGTGGAATTGGAGACAAGCGGCATCGAACGGCAGCCCGCACGCTGCGAGCAGGCGACGGATCTGGTTTTCCGGATCGGCAACCAGCTGCTCGTACACGACCTCGTGAACATGCTCCGGATGCAATGCGAGCGAGTTGCGCGCGCTGCGGTCGAAGTCGCGCCAGTAGCCGGCGAGGTCGCCGAACGTGCGCGTCCACTCGCTGTTGTTGAAGAACTGCCGATAGCAGGAGAAGCTGGTCTCCAGCGGATCGCGTCGCGCAATCAGGATGTGCGCCGCTGGCAGCATCGAGCGAATCGCGCCGATGTATTGCCAGTTGCTCGGCATCTTGTCGACGAAAACGGCCTTGTGCTGAGCGAATCGCGCTGTCCGCTGCAGATAAGTACGCCCGAGGTTGCGCCAATCCTCGGGGCTCATCGAGCCGACCCAATGCTGCAGCGCCTGCCCGCGGCGGCCGCATTCTTCTGCGATGACCATCGGAAGGTCTGGAAGCTCGCCGGCGCCTTCCACCTGCGGGTGTGAGGCGAGGATTTGCTCGATCAGCGTCGACCCCGATCTTGGCGGGCTGACGACGAACACGACGCTGGCGCCGAGATCTTCGCTGGCACCAGACGGCGGCGGATTGAACGCAGAATCGATGGCCGCCATCTCCGCGGAGAACCCCTGCGCATCCCATGACATGCGCCGGCGGGCGATTTCGTTGGCCTGCTGGATGGCTGCGAGCGCATCCGCGTAGCGGCCATTGTCATCCATCGCCCGACCGAGCGCGAAGCCCAGCGAAATGAGATCGTCGTCGCTTGCGCGCGCGTCCTTCAGCGCCAATTGCAGCTGCTCGACATCGAGCGCGGAAAATTTTGCCGTGCGCAGGTCGGCGAGCCCCCACCATGCCATTCCCGTGCAGGGGCGTTCGGCAATGATCGCTCGATAGGCGCTCGCCGCAGCGTCAGCCTGATTGGTCGTGCGCAACAGATCGGCGAGCTGGACGCGCGCGCTGATGTTTGCCGGGGCGAGGCCGACCGCCTTGCGCAAGGCAATCTCGGCCTCTTCGTTGCGCATGCAACGCACCAACAGGATGCCGAGATTGACCCATGCGGACACGAGGCCAGGCTGCAGATCGCAGGCGCGCTGGAAGGCGGCAATCGCCGCATCGTACTCACCCGCGGTGGCGAGAATCGTACCCAAAGTATTGTGATAAAGCGGATCTTGCGGACGTTGCCCCAGCGCGCGGTCAATCGCCTGCACCGCCGCATGGTGCTCGCCGCGAAGGCTGTAAATTCCCGCGAGCAGGCGCAGCACTTCCGCATGATCAGGATGCGTGGCGAGGACGGGCTGCAAATGGTGCGCCGCCTCGCCCATGCGGCCAGCTTCGAGGGCCTGTGCGGTCGCTACGATGTGGTTGATCGCGGTCCGCTGAAGTCCTGCAAGGCGGGACCCGCTAGGCAAAGCGTTGATGGTCAAACTCCTCTGCTCGATGCAATTTCGATGATTGACTCGCGCACCGAACCGAGTTTGCGCAGTCACGCAAATCGCGCGCAACCCAGCCTTCTTTGCGGCGTCTGCACGCGAGCTCGCGCCATTGAAATCTGTGTTGCGGCCAAGGCGCGGGCGATCAGATGGTTACGTTCGTCATCGCGAGGCGCACATCTTACTGCAGCGGCCGTTTCGCAGGCCGCATGTCTTGCGGATCGGCAACCGCGCGTGGCGCCGGCCATGTGATCGATACCTAACGCAATGCTGAATAAGTCTCCAACTGACGTCATTCCCGCAAAAGCGGGGTTTTCAACGGCCGAATGGCCGGTCATCCATCTTGATCTTAGCCTCTTCAAACAAAAGCAAAATGGATTCCCGCTTTCGCGGGAATGACGACTTATTCAGCGTTGCCCTAAGACGACCAAGCGCCTGCCACTGGACGGCACATGCGGCCGGCGCATCGGGTTTTCCATGCCACAGCCTCGCGCCGCGCGCAGCGAGCGGCAACGGATCAGTAGCTGGTGGCGTCGAATACTTCGGCCATCGGCGCGTCCGCGCCTTCGGCCAGGCGAATCTTCAACGCAAGTCCATCGCGAGAATCGGCGTGGTTCAGCGCTTCCTCCAGCTCGATCTTGCCTTCCTTGTAGAGCCCATACAAGGACTGGTCGAAGGTCTGCATGCCTTCCTGCAGGCTGCGATCCATCGCCTCCTTCACTTCATGCACCTGGCCACGGCGCAGCAGATCGCGAATATGTGGCGTGTTGATCAGCACCTCGACCGCCGGCAGGCGTCGCCCATCCTTGCCCATCACGAGACGCTGGCTGACAACCGCTTTCAGGTTCAGCGCGACGTTCATCAGGATGTTCTTGTGCGCGGCTTCGGGGAAGAAGTTCAGGATGCGCTCGATGGTCTGGTCGGCATTGTTGGAATGCAGTGTCGCCAGGCAAAGGTGGCCGGTCTCCGAGAACGTTATGGCCGCCTCCATCGTGTCCGCGTCACGGATTTCGCCGATCAGGATCACGTCCGGCGCCTCGCGCATCGCGTTCTTCAGCGCCTCGTGATAGCTGTGC
>JBDTYM010000006.1:0-76341 GCA_040005635.1 Dokdonella sp.
TCGGTGTGACCGTCAAGTTCAACCTTGATCGCCGGGTAGCGGTTCAGCGCGTCGACGGCCTGATCGAGGATCGCGATCGAGTCAGCCGTCGGAACCTGCAGGGTCGGTTCGATCTTGTGCTCGCCAACCTTCGGACGATCGAACTTGAAGTTCACGCCGCGCAGGTCGATGACGACCTTCTGCGGGCAACCGTCGGGACCGACAACGGTGCCGGCAGCCGTATCCGGGCAGCGGTCGTCGCAGTTGTTGACGCCATCATGATCGTCGTCGAGTGCATGGCAATCAGCAGCCGGCGGCGGCGGTGTCGTAGCAGCCGGCATTGCCGCGGCCGGAGCCGCGTGACCGCCGAAGCTGTAGGTCAGGCCGATGCTGACGATGCCGTCAGTGAAACCGCTCTTGCGCTTGACGACGTAGCCAAGTGCTTCAGCGATGTTGTTTTCGGTGTTGTTGTCGTGATCGTAACGAGCGGCAATTTCACCGCGCAGCGCAACGCGATCGGACAGGTTGTACTGCACGCCACCGCCGACGGTAGCCATCGGATCCCAACCGCCGTCTTCGGCGAAGCCAGCACCCTTCAGCAGGAAGCCGGAGTACGCCTTGTGACGCAGCGCACCGACGCCAGCGAGCACATACGGACGCCACTGCGAACCTTCGTCGCCGAAGAACCAGCGACCGGTCACGCCGAGACCGACGCTTTCCCACTGGTGACCATCACGGAACGAATTGTTGTCGAAGTCAGCGTTGTTGGTGGTGTATTCGAAATCGACGGCGAGGTGCGGGTTGACCCACACGCCGACACCGATGCCGCCCCAAACGGACGTATCGGTATGACGATCGCTGTCGGAAATGTCCGCGCCGATGCGCGGAGCGATGTACCAGTTGCCGGAATCCTGCGCGTGCACTGCGGCGCTGCCGCCGACGAGCGCCAGGGCGATGAGCGCACTTAGGGCCTTACGTTTCATTCAGAGTCTCCTCTCTCGTTTTGGTATTCGTACGCGTCTGCCCAACCCCACGCATGACGCAACACTCTTCCTATTCTACGTCAAAATGACGCGGAGGAAACGTGTACTTAACACATTACCACGGGTTCAGGGCTGCGGCAGGAGTTTAGCTGCACCTCCCCGCTACAGCCAGTCTTTTGTGAAGAAGCCGTTAAGTTGGGAGTCAGTCAGACCGCGAACCAGTTCACAAACTCATGAATTGGCAAGGAATCGAGGCGTGCCGGGTCGCGACTGGCCTGCACGATCGCCTCAACCCGCTCAGCCGGCAGATGCTCCGCAAGCGCCGCCTCGAATTTTTTCAGCAGTACCGGGATGCCTTCCGCGCGACGCTTGCGATGTCCGATCGGATAGTCGATCGAAACCTTCTCGCTGGCACTGCCATCCTTGAAGAACACCTGCAGGGAATTGCCGATGTAGCGCTTGTCCGGATCGAAGTAGTCCTTCGTGAACTGCGGGTTCTCGCGCACTTCCATCTTATTGCGCAGCGCGTCAATGCGCGGATCGGCGGCAACGTTGTCCGCATAGTCGTCGGCGGTCAGGCGGCCAAAGATCAGCGGCACCGCGACCATGTACTGGATGCAATGATCGCGATCCGCATAGTTGGACAGCGGTCCGGTCTTGTCGATGATGCGCACCCCCGCTTCCTGCGTCTCGATCACGATCCTGTCGATCTGGTCGAGCTTGCCGCTGACTTCCGGGTGCAACTGCATCGCGCACTCGACTGCGGTCTGAGCGTGGAATTCAGCCGGATAGCTGATCTTGAACAGGACATTCTCCATCACATAGCTGCCGAACGGACGCTCGAATTCGAACGGCTTGCCCTTGAACGCGACGTCGTAGAAGCCCCAGGTCTTGGCGGAAAGCGCCGACGGATAGCCGACGCAGCCTTTGACCGCGTTCAACGCGTGCGTGACCGCACGTCGGCACGCGTCGCCGGCCGCCCAGCTCTTGCGCGGGCCGGTATTCGGCGCATGCCGGTATGTGCGCAGCACGCCGTTGTCGATCCAGCTGTGCGAAATGGCGTTGATGATCTCTTCCTTGCCGCCGCCGAGCATCTGCGTCGCGACCGCTGTCGAAGCGAGCCGCACGAGGATCACGTGATCCAGGCCGACTCGGTTGAACGAGTTCTTCAGCGCGTAGCAACCCTGGATCTCGTGCGCCTTGATCGCGTAGCCGAGCACATCGCGTACGGTCAGCGGCTTGCCGCCTTCGCGCACGGCCTTGCGCGAGAGGTAATCGGCAACCGCGAGGATCGCGCCGAGATTGTCGGATGGATGACCCCATTCGGCCGCTAGCCAGGTGTCGTTGAAATCGAGCCAGCGCACCTGCACGCCGATGTTGTAGGCGGCCTGCACGGGATCGAGTTCCCAGCTCGTGCCAGGCACGCGCGCGCCACCCGGCAGCACCGCACCCGGCACCAGCGGACCGAGATGCTTGACGCATTCCGGAAATTTCATCGCGAGCATCGCGCAGGCGAGAGAATCGAGCAGCATGTAGCGCGCGGTGTCGAACGCTTCGTTCGAGTTGATCGCGTAGTCGGCGACGTAGTTCGCGATGTCGACCATCGGCTGGTCGGGATCCGGCCGCACGGCCGAGCGGATATCGTGTTGGGACATGGGCATTCCGTATCGGTGGGAGACTATCGGTGGAAGACGCGCGGATCGCAGCGGCGCGCGGGGCGCGCATTGTGCCAGAGCGACAGCGGCGCCGGCGCGCGCGGCGAGAACCGCTTCAGCGCTTGCGCGTCTTCTCGCCGCGCGGCACCGGCGTCTGTTCCCATGGCGGGTTCACGCCGAACCGCTCGATCAGGAACTCGACGAACGCGTGCACGCGCAGCGGCGCCAGCCGGCGCTGCGGCATGACCGCATAGATCCCCGAGGCGGCGATACGCCAGTCAGGCAGCACCTGTACGAGCCGGCCCGCACGTAAATCCTCGTGCACGTGCCAGCTGGAATGCAGGGCAATGCCGAGTCCGGCCACGGCCGCGTCGCGCAACACTTCGCCGAAATTCGACTCGAAGCGGCCGCTGACGCGCACGGCGACTTCGTGTCCCGCCGCATCGGCCAGGCGCCAGAGGTCCTGTCGTCCCAGGCTGCCGACGAGCACGACGCATTCGTGTTCTGCCAACGCCGCGGGCGTTGCAGGCATGCCGTGCCGGGCCAGATAGGATGGCGCCGCGCACAGCACGCGATTGTTTACCGCAATCTTGCGCGCAACGAGGTTCGAGTCGACCAGGGCGCCGATGCGGATCGCGAGGTCATAGCCGGCGCTGACCAGATCCTGCATCTGGTCGTTGAGGTCGACGCTGATACGCACGCTCGGATAGCGCGCAAGGAATTCGGGCAGCAGCGGTGACAGGTATTGGCGGCCGAACGACGCCGACACCGTCATGCGCAAGGTGCCGGACACAGCGCTGCTGCTCTGACGCACATCGGTCGTCAGCGCATCGAGGTCTTCGACGAGCGTGCGCCCACGTTCGGCCAAGGCGGCGCCTTCGGGTGTCGCATGCAAGCGTCGCGTGGTCCGGTGCAGCAGGCGCACGCCGAGATCGCGTTCGAGTCGCTTCAGGCGCTGGCTCGCGACGGCGACCGAGATATCCAGGCTGCGTGCCGCCGCGCTGATCGAACCCTGATCGAGCACGCGCAGGAACAGCACGAGGTCGCCGATGCGGTCCATGATTATCAACAGTGTCAATAAACTGATTCTTGATACTGGCAGTTTTTCGCGAATATGCAAACGCCTAGGCTAGCTAGGTCCCTTTCGAACGTTGCGCGCGCGATGACCCAACAACCGTCCCATTCCCCACGTCTGCCGCTCGGCCTGTATGCGCTGACCGCCGGGGCATTCGGCATCGGCACGACCGAATTCGTGATCATGGGCCTGCTGCTGCAGGTCGCTGCCGATCTGCACGTAACCATTGCGGCAGCCGGCCTGCTGATCTCCGGCTACGCGCTCGGCGTTTTCGTCGGCGCGCCGCTGCTGACCGTGGCGACGAGCCGCATGCCGCGCAAACGCGTACTGGTCGCCTTGATGGCGATCTTCACGATCGGCAACCTGGCTTGCGCGCTGGCGCCGAACTACAGCGTATTGATGGGCGCGCGCGTGATCACTTCGCTGGCGCACGGCACCTTCTTCGGCGTCGGCTCGATCGTCGCGACAGGTTTGGTTGCTGCCGACCGCAAAGCCTCGGCGATCTCGATCATGTTTACCGGCCTCACGGTCGCGACTCTGCTCGGCGTGCCGGCTGGTGCCTGGCTTGGCCTGCACTTCGGCTGGCGCGCCACGTTCTGGGCGGTAACGGCCATCGGCCTGGTCGCGATCGTGGTGATCGCAACGCTGGTGCCGGCGGACCGCGAGCATCACGCGCCGATCGCACTGCGCGAGGAACTCAAGGTCGTGCAGCGTCCACAGGTGCTGCTCGGTCTGCTGATGACGGTCTTCGGCTTTGCCGGCGTGTTTGCGGTGTTCACCTATATCCAGCCGATCCTGACCCGCGTCACCGGCTTCTCCGAAAGCGCGGTGTCGCCGATCCTGCTCGTATTCGGCGTCGGCCTGATCGCCGGCAACCTGCTCGGTGGACGTCTGGCCGACCGCAAGCTGATGCCGGCCCTGCTCTCGACGCTGGTCGCACTCGCCGTCGTGCTCGGCCTTATGACCTTCGCGTTGCACGACAAGATCGCCGCTGTCGTTTTCGTCGGCCTGCTCGGCGTCGCCGCGTTCGCCACCGTGCCGCCACTTCAATTGTGGGTGCTGCAGAAGGCCGATGGTGCTGGTCAGAGCCTGGCATCGAGCCTCAATATCGGCGCGTTCAATCTCGGCAACGCGCTCGGCGCGTGGCTTGGCGGCATCGTGATCGAGCGTGGCCCTGGCCTCGGTGCGGTCAGCTGGATCGCCGCACTCGTCACCTTGTGCGGCCTCGGCATTGCGCTGTGCAGCGCACGTCTGGATCGCAGTCCGCGCAAACGCATGCTCGAAGCCGCTGCGTGAGTGTTGAGTCAGCGGCAGCACCTCCTA
Source organism: Dokdonella sp. (assembly GCA_040005635.1). Classification (GTDB taxonomy): domain Bacteria; phylum Pseudomonadota; class Gammaproteobacteria; order Xanthomonadales; family Rhodanobacteraceae; genus Dokdonella_A. The sequence goes on from JBDTYM010000006.1 coordinate 5,016, forward strand.
TCGAATCGATCGCCAAGCTTTGCCTCATCCGCCGGCACACGTCATTCGGCAACGCATCCCACCTACCCCCTCAACTTCCCACAGGAAACGCCCCCATGAGCTCTTCACTTTCCGGCCAGACGGCCATCGTCAGCGGCTCGACCGCCGGCATCGGTTACGCGATCGCCGAAGAACTCGCACGCAACGGCGCCAGCGTCGTCATCAGCGGACGTACGCAGGCGCGTGTCGACAGCGCGCTAGCATCCCTCGCCAAGGCGCTGCCACAGGCATCGCTGCGGGGTGTCGCCGCCGATCTTGCGACCGCCGACGGCGCTGCTGCCTTCACTGCGCAGGCGCCGCAGGCGGATATCCTGATCAACAACGTCGGCATCTTCGAACCGCGTGCGTTCGGCGAGATCGGCGACTCCGACTGGCAACGCCTGTTCGATGCGAACGTGATGAGTGGCGTGCGCCTGTCGCGCCACTATCTGCCGGGCATGCTCGAGCGCAACAAGGGACGCATCGTCTTCATTTCGAGCGAATCCGCGCTGCAGATTCCGGTCGAGATGATCCACTACGGCATGACCAAGGCCGCGCAGGTCGCGATCGCCAGCGGCATCGCGCAGCTGACGCGCGGCAGCGCCGTGACGGTGAATTCGGTACTGGTCGGACCGACGCGCTCGGAAGGCGTCGGCACCTTCGTCGAACAACTTGCCAAACAGGACGGCATAAGCGCGGCGGAGTTCGAGAAGAAATTCTTCGAGACGATCCGCCCGACCTCGCTGTTGCGCCGCTTCATCGAGCCGGTCGAGATCGCACGTTTCGTCGCCTTCGTCGCAAGCCCGGCAGCTTCCGCGATCAATGGCGCCGCCTTGCGCGCCGAGGGCGGCCTGGTGCTGTCCGCATTCTGATGACCTTGCCGAGGAGAGCCCTGTCATGAAAGCCGTGGGACTGACGCGTTACCTGCCGATAGACGATGCCGAGTCGCTGCTCGACATCGAGGTCGCAAAACCCGAGCCCGGTGCGCACGATCTGCGCGTGCGCGTCGAAGGCGTTTCGGTCAATCCGGTCGATACGAAAGTGCGCTCACCCAAGCCACAGGTCGAGGCGGTGCCGAAAATCCTCGGCTACGACTCCGCCGGCATCGTCGAGGCGGTCGGCGACGCCGTGACCTTGTTCAAGCCGGGCGATGCGGTCTATTACGCAGGCGACATCACGCGCAGCGGCAGCAACGCGCAATACCAGCTCGTCGACGAGCGCATCGTCGGCAAAAAGCCGCGCACGCTGGATTTCGCGCAAGCGGCGGCATTGCCGCTGACGACCATCACCGCGTGGGAGCTGCTGTTCCACCGCATGGGCTACGACGCCGACGGCGCCGACGCGGGCAAGTCGCTGCTGATCATCGGCGCTGCTGGTGGTGTCGGCTCGATGGCGATCCAGCTCGCGCGCCGCGCCGGCTTCACCACGATCGCGACCGCTTCGCGGCCGCAGACGGTCGCCTGGTGCCGCGCGATGGGCGCGCAGCACGTCATCGATCATCGCCAGCCACTGGCGGCGCAACTCGAAGCGCTCGGTTTCGCGCAGGTCGACGCCATCGCGAATCTGGCCGACACCACGAAATACTGGCAGGCGATGGGCGAGTTGATCGCACCGCAAGGTCGTTTCGGCCTGATCGTCGAGCCGAGCGCAGCGTTGAACATCGGCGACCCGCTGAAGGCCAAATGCGTCAGCATCCACTGGGAAATGATGTTCGCACGCGCGCGCTTCGAGACAGCCGACCGGGTCGAGCAGCATCGGTTGCTCGATCGCGTGGCCGATCTCATCGACGCCGGCGAACTCAAGGGCACGCACACCGAGACACTCGGCACGATCAACGCGACCAACCTGCGCGAGGCGCACCGCCGGCTCGAGTCCGGCACGACGATCGGCAAGCTCGCACTCGCCGGCTGGTAGCTGCGGCGCTTGGCGTACGGCGGGGCGGCGTGCAGAATCGCGCCGCCTCTGCTGATGGCCGCGCACCTTGTCACCGATCCCCGCGACTCTCGACCGCATCCTGCGTCTCAGTGCATTCGACGGTGATACCGCCGCTGCATTGCGTGCAATCCATGCGCATTTCTCCGCGCGTTTTCCGGATTGTTCGCTCGCGCTCGTGCTGGTGCGCGACCTGCCGCAAGGACAATGCCGACTCGCCGGTCTGATCGGGCCGGACGGTCGCGAACACGTGCCGAACGTGGATCCGTTCGGCGAGCGCTCGACGCTGCCGCTGTTCGACGACGCGTTGACCGCCAAAATGTTCGGCGAGACTGCGCCACGATCGCTACGGGTGGCGCCGACCGAGTTCGCGCTGCCGTTCGTGCAGGCGCTGCTGAGTCCGGCGGCGCTGATTGGGATTCCACTCGTCAACACCGGCGCGGTCAACCATTGGCTGGTGTTCGGCAGCAGCTTCCATCCACGCTTCGACCATGTCGATCGCGAAGCGCTGCTGCTCGAAGCCAATCTCGCCACCAGTCTGATCGTGCGACCGATCGTCACGCGCGCCCTGCGCAACGAGACTGCGCGCCAGCGCGAAGCGATTGAAGGTCTGGCCGACGTGCAGCGCCTGCTGCTACCCGACAATCCGCTGATCCGCGGACTCGAATACGCGGTGCACTGGCAGCCGGCCGAAACCGCGGCCGGCGACTACTACGATCTGGTCCTGCTGACGCAACACGCGCCGCCAGAATTTCCGCGCGATCGCTACGACACCTGGGCCATCACGCTCGCCGACGTCTCCGGTCACGGCGCCGCAGCAGCCATGGAGGCCGTGCAGTTCGACGCGATCCTGCGTACTTACCAGGGGGATGAGGAAAGTGGTCCCGCTGGCGCCCTCACCTATGCCAACCGCTATTTCTTCTCGCGCCGCCAGCGACATCATTTCCTGACCGCGTTTTCGCTGCTGTATCGGCCGGACCTCGGCCGCGCAACCTATGTCGCCGCCGGTCACCCGCCGCTGCTGCACAAGCACGGCAACGAGGTCATCGCGCGCGGCACCGGCGAGCAGATTCCGCTCGGTATCTTGCGCGATCACCAGTTTGAAAACCGTACCTTCAGCGTCGCCGTCGGCGACGTGCTGGTGCTGTATACCGATGGCATCATCGAGGCGCGTGACCGCGTGCAGCGTCCGTTCGGCGACGATCGGCTGAGCGCACTGGTCGCGGGAGGTCCGTCGGATGCCTCCGCCCTGCTCGCGCTGCTGCGCGATGAAGTCATCGCACACCAGGGCAACCCGCTCGGCGTCGACGACCAGACCTTGATCGTGCTGCGCATCGCGCACGACTGAACCGACACGCCTATTGTTCGTAGGCCCCGATATCGATGAACCCGATCACGCGCGGATCGCCAGCGACATCGAGCGCACCGAGGATCGGAGCGCCGAGTGCATCGCCGGCGCCGACGGCCGGCGAATCCGCAACGACGCGCAGATCCGGCGCCACCGGATCGACGAAAACGGGCGCCGCAAAGAGTCCATGCACTTCCTGTGTCGAGGCCGTGCGCCAGGCCGCGAAATCGGCGTAGTCGACGCCGAGCCAGGTCCAGGTCGAGCCGGCACTGCCTGCAGCGGAAAAATACAGGTTGTAGTCGAATGCGGCCGGCGCGGCGGTGTCACCGGTGAATGCGTTGACGAGCAGACCCTGAGCGCCCGCATAGACGATGTTGTTCGCGATCGTGTTCGCCGTGGCGTGGTACTGGATCTGCAGCTCGCCCGATCCGGTGCCGGCCTGGTCGTTGTCGAACAGCGTGTTGCCGATCACGCCGCACTGGTCGGTACCACCGACGCTGGCGTCATAACCCCCGAGCGAAATCCCCGCCGAGTTGTTCAGATAGACGAGGTTGCTGCGCGCGATCACCGCATCACTCGTCCGCCCCGCGTGCTCGCTGGCCATCTCGATACCGATGTCGACCTGGTAGATGCGGTTGCGCTCGATGACGATACGCGTGCCGCCGTCGACGTAGATGCCATCGGCCGCATACTGATCGCCGTAGGCCGGATTGCCGAACGAGGTGATCGCGTACACGGTGTTGTCGCTGATGATGCCGTCGCGTGCCTGGTCGTAGGCGGGGTCGGCAGCGACGCCTTCGAAGCCGATCGCGCCGATGCCGATGTTGTTGGTGTCGTGCACGCGATTGCCGCGGATCGTCCAGTTCTCGACATTGCCGTCCAGCGAGAACGACTCGCTGCAACCGAGCACCAGGTGGTCGATCTCGTTGCCGACGATCGCCAGGCCATTGATCGACGCCGGAGCGCGCGTCCCGTCGACCTTCAACCCGAACGCATTTGCGGCACAGCCGTTGGCGCTGGTGCGGATATCGTGGATGTGGTTGCCGACCACGCGCACGCCGCTGCCGGCGCCGGTCAGGTACAGGCCGATCGGCACATCGGCGCTCGACGCTGTCGCGAAGTTGCGCAGCTCGAGGCCCTGGATCGTCACGTAGCTGGTGTCGACGAGCGTCAACAATCCCCACTGGCCGTTCGGGATGGCGAGGCTGCTTCCGTCGATGATCGCGGCCTCGCCCGGCGCCGCCTGCACGCTGATCGGGCCGGCGTCGGCGGATCCCGAGTGCATCATCGTCACCACTTCGTTGTAGACGCCGCCGCGGATGCAGGCCGTGTCGCCCGCCGACATCGCATCCGCGGCATGCTGCACGTGTGCCCACGGCGCATCCACGCTGCCGCTGGCGAAATCGTTGCCGCCCGTGGCGACGAAGTAGACGTGCGCGGGCAGTCGTTCGAAGTCATCGGCGAAGACCGTGTCGGCCGCAGGCAGGCACGCGCCGGCATGGGCGCACGACGACGCCAGTACGAGGATCGCCGCAACACCTCGTTTCATGCCCACCTCCATCTTCCCGGCTGCATCATCCCACGCCACGATGCACGCTGACGCGACGTACGCCGCGCTTGTGCGATGGCGCCCCGCCAAGGCATGGTTGCGTCCCCGACGCGCCGGTGAACCCCGTGGCAACGCCCTATCCGCACCTTTTCGCTCCGCTCGATCTCGGCTTCGCCACGCTGCCGAATCGCGTTCTGATGGGCTCGATGCACACGGGTCTCGAGGACCACGCGCGTGACTACGAAAAACTGGCCGCGTACTTCGCCGAACGCGCGCGCGGCGGCGTCGGCCTGATGGTCACCGGCGGTATCGCGCCGAGCATCCAGGGCTGGCTGTCGCCGTTCGCGAGCCGTCTGTCGCAGCCGTGGCAGGTGGCTCGGCATCGCAAGGTCACGCGCGCCGTGCACGCGGAAGGCGGTCGCATCTGCATGCAGATCCTGCACGCCGGCCGCTACGGCTATCACCCGCTGTCGGTCGCGCCATCGAAGATCAAGTCGCCGATCACACCGTTCACGCCGCGTGCGCTGTCGACGCGTGGCGTCGAACGCACCATCGAAGATTTCGTCGCCTGCGCAAAGCGCGCGCACGACGCCGGCTACGACGGCGTCGAGGTGATGGGTTCGGAGGGATATCTGATCAACCAGTTCCTGACCGAGCGCACGAACCGTCGCGACGACGACTGGGGCGGCTCGGTCGAGAAGCGCCAGCGCTTCGCGGTCGAGATCGTGCGCCGCATGCGCGCGGCGGTGGGGCGCGACTTCATCATCATCTACCGCCTGTCGATGCTCGACCTCGTCGAGGACGGCCAGAGCTGGGACGAGATCGTGCAACTGGCGAAGAAGATCGAGAGCGCCGGCGCGACCTTGATCAACACCGGCATCGGCTGGCATGAAGCGCGCGTCCCAACCATCGTGACGAGTGTCCCGCGCGCGGCGTTTGCGTGGGTGACGCGGCGCATGAAGGCTGAAGTGCGCATCCCGCTGATCACCACGAACCGCATCAACATGCCGCAGGTGGCTGAGCGCGTGCTGGCAGACGGCGATGCCGACATGGTGTCGATGGCGCGCCCGCTGCTGGCCGATCCGGACTGGGTCAACAAGGCGCGCGACGGTCGCGCTGCCGACATCAACACCTGTATCGGCTGCAACCAGGCCTGTCTCGATCACGTGTTCGAGAAAAAGCTCGCGAGCTGCCTGGTCAACCCGCGCGCCTGCCACGAGACCGAGCTGGTGATCCGTCCAGCCGCCATGAAGAAGCGCATCGCCGTCGTCGGCGCAGGCCCGGCTGGCCTTGCCTGCGCGACGACGCTGGCCGAGCGCGGCCACGCCGTCACCCTGTTCGATCAGGCCGACGAAATCGGTGGCCAGTTCAACATGGCCAAGCGCATTCCGGGCAAGGAGGAATTCCACGAAACCCTGCGCTACTACGCGCGTCGCATCGAACAAACCGGCATCGAACTGCGCCTCGCCACGACCGTGACCCCCGCGCTGCTGCAGGGGTTCGACGATGTCGTGTTTGCGACAGGCGTGAATCCTCGCGCAGCGGCCATTCCCGGCACTGAACGTGCGAACGTGCTGAGCTATGTCGACGTGCTGCGTGGCCATGCGCATGTCGGCGCACGTGTCGCCATCATCGGCGCCGGCGGCATCGGTTTCGATGTCGCCGAATTTCTGGTCGAGCCGGCACCCTCAGCGACGACCGATATCGCACGCTGGACGCACGAATGGGGCGTGGACATGACCCTGGACGCGCGCGGTGGCCTCGTCAAGCCAGCTCCCGATGCACCCGCACGCGAGGTATGGCTGCTGCAGCGCACGCCTGGCAAGCCTGGCAAACGGCTCAACAAGACGACCGGCTGGGTGCATCGCGCGACGCTGAAGGCCAAACGCGTGACGATGCTCGGCGGCGTCAGCTACGAACGCATCGACGACGAAGGTTTGCATATCCGCATCGGTGACGAAGCGAAGACCCTGGCCGTCGACACGATCGTGATCTGCGCCGGGCAAGAGCCGAATCGCAGCCTGCACGCGCAATTTGCGGTGAAGGGCGTCGCTGCCCATTTGATCGGTGGCGCCGACGTTGCCGCCGAACTCGATGCGAAGCGTGCGATTGCGCAAGGTACGCGGCTGGCGGCAGCGCTGTAGTCGGTTAGTGCCTGCAGCTTCGTGCAGCTACATCAGCTCCGTGCAGCTCCGTGCAGTCTGGTGCATCTACGAGCAGCGCCGCGCAGCCTGACCGCGCCCCACGCCGTCATTCCCGCGAACGCGGGAATCCACTTGCTTCCGCGTGCCATATAAAAGCCAATGGATTCCCGCGTTCGCGGGAATGACGGCGTGAAAGCATTCAGCGTTAAGCGCGTTTCCCGATCGGCACGAACTTCAAATCTTCCGGCCCGATGTAATTCGCGCTCGGCCGGATGATCTTGCCGTCGATGCGCTGCTCGATCACGTGCGCGCTCCAGCCCGAGGTGCGCGAGATCACGAACAGCGGCGTGAACATAGCGGTCGGTACGCCGAGCATGTGATAGCTGACGGCACTGAACCAGTCGAGGTTCGGGAACATCTTCTTGATCTCCCACATCGTCGATTCCAGACGCTCGGCGATGTCGAACATCTTCATGTTCTTCTGCGCGGCCGACAATTCGCGCGCGACTTCCTTGATGACCTTGTTGCGCGGATCGCTGACCGTGTAGACCGGATGGCCGAAGCCGATCACGACTTCCTTGGCGGCGACGCGCGCACGAATGTCGGCCTCGGCTTCGTCGGCGGAGTCGTAGCGCTTCTGGATTTCGAATGCGGCCTCGTTGGCACCGCCGTGCTTGGGTCCGCGCAATGCGCCGATCGCGCCGGCGATCGCCGAATACATGTCGCTGCCGGTACCGGCAATCACGCGTGCCGCGAACGTCGACGCATTGAACTCGTGCTCGGCGTACAGGATCAACGACGTGTGCATCGCACGCACCCACGGCTCGCTCGGCTTTTCGCCGTGCAGCAGATGCAGGAAATGTCCGCCGATCGAATCGTCGTCGGTCTCGACCTCGATGCGCTTGCCATTGACCGCATAGTGATACCAGTACAGCAGGATCGAGCCCAGCGACGCCATCAGGCGATCGGCGATATCGCGCGCACCGGGATGGTTGTGATCGTCCTTCTCCGGCATCACGCAGCCGAGCGCCGACACCGCGGTGCGCAAGACGTCCATCGGATGCGCCGAGGCCGGCAGTTGCTCGAGCACGCTTTTCACTGCGGCCGGCACGCCCCGTAGGGACTTCAAGTGGGTCTTGTATGCGGCGAGTTCGGCGATATTCGGCAACTTGCCATGCACCAGCAGGAAGGCGATTTCCTCGAACTCGCAGGCCGTAGCGACATCGAGGATGTCGTAGCCGCGGTAGTGCAGGTCGTTGCCGGTGCGGCCGACCGTGCACAGGGCAGTATTGCCGGCTGCGACGCCGGATAGCGCGACGGATTTCTTGGGTTTGAACGGGGTCGCGGCTTCACTCATGGTCTTCTCCGATTCGATACTGCGCGTGTTTCCAGCATGCGGCCGCACGCGCGACCGGCACTCTTCAATCCGTAAACGCTTGCTCGCCCGTCAGGCGCGGACACTGCGGTACAGCGTCCTGGGTCACCTTTTCGCCGGGTGCATGCTCGTCATACAGCCAGCATTCGCCGAGCGTCGAGCAGAAGCAGATCTGCAGGATCGCGCGGCTTCTGACTGCGCCAAGAAAGTTCTTGTACACCGTCTCGTCGGTGAACTTGATCATCGATACCGATTCGCCGGCGCTGAGCACATTGTTGTCGATGGTGGTCATGCGGCGCCCGCCACTCGGCACGTTCACTTCCAGCGCCTTCAGCACGTGGCTCCAGTCGGTTTGCGGTTTGCCATCGACAGTCATGCGCACGCTGCGCACGATCGCCGGGCCCACGCCCTTGTTCAGTATCTTGATCGCGAACTCGGTGTCGAAATTGCCGACCAGCAGATATGGCCACACCTGCGCGCGCACCTGCTGGCGCTGCACATAGGCCGTGTAGCCCGATACCAGCAATGCCATCAGGCCGATCAGCGCTGCGACGATCGCCGCGAGCGCATCCCACGGACGCGAGTTCGGTGGCGGGTTCGAAGCGGGCATCGTCATCTGCTCAGCGTTCTGTCTTGTCTTTCACGAACAGCTCGTCGAGCTTGCGCTCGTAGTCGTGATAGCCGAGAAAATCGTACAGCTCCGCGCGCGTCTGCATCGTCGGCACGGCGGCCTTCTGCGTGCCATCGCGGCGCACGGTCTCATAGAAATTCAGGGCCGCCTTGTTCATGGCGCGGTAGGCGCCGCAGCAATACAACGCAATATCGACATTCGCAGCGCGCAGTTCGTCGAGCGTGAAGAATGGCGTCGAGCCGAACTCGGTCAGGTTCGCCAGGATCGGCACCTTCACGGCCGCCTTGAAGTGCCGATAGTCATCGAGTGAGGTCATCGCTTCCGGAAAGATCATGTCGGCGCCGGCTTCGACGTAGGCACAGGCGCGATCGATCGCCGATTGCACGCCTTCGACCGCCGCGGCGTCGGTGCGCGCCATGATGACGAAACCCTCGTCGCTGCGCGCATCGACGGCGGCTTTCACGCGATCGACCATTTCGCCGGGCGGCACCACTTCCTTGCCGGGACGGTGACCGCAGCGCTTCTGGCCAACCTGGTCTTCCATATGCACCGCGGCGACGCCGGCCTTGACGAACGAGCGGATCGTGCGCGCGATATTGAATGCGCCGCCCCAGCCAGTGTCGATGTCGACCAGCAGCGGCAGTCCGGTCGCGTCGGTGATGCGGCGCGCGTCGATCAGCACGTCTTCCATCGTGCTGATGCCGAGATCAGGTACCCCGAGCGAATTCGCGGCGACGCCGCCGCCGGACAGGTAGATCGCCTTGTAGCCGACACGCTTGGCCATCATCGCGGCATAGGCGGTGATCGCACCGACGACTTGCAGGGGCTGTTCTTCGACGACGGCCGCGCGGAAACGCGCTCCGTTTGAAGCCGGCACGCCGGCGGAAGCGGGCTGGGACATGACGACTCCGCGGACAAAGAGCGCCATTTTAGCCGATCGGCCGCCGCCAGATCGTCCCGATGCCTCGTGGCGGGTTATGCGCCGCTTTGCGGGCCGCGCGCGAGCGCCTTGCGGCATTCCTCCAGTGCATTCGGATCGTCCAGCGTCGACAGGTCGCCGGGATCGGTCGATTGCGCCAGCGCCTGCAACGAGCGTCGCAGCAGCTTGCCGGAGCGCGTCTTCGGCAGCGCCGCAACGATGTACACGCGCGCCGGCTTGGCGACACCGCCGAGCATCGCGACGACGCATTGCTGCATGCCGTTCGCCGCCTCGGCCGGCGTGCCCGGCGCCGATTGTTTCAAGGTGGCGAACACGATCGGCACCTGCCCCTTCAGTTCGTCGACCATGCCGACGACGGCGACTTCGGCGACCGCAGGGTGCGTCGCGACCGCTTCCTCGATCTCGCGCGTGCCAAGGCGATGGCCGGCAACGTTGATGACATCGTCGGTACGGCCGAGGATGAAGGTGTAGCCGTCTTCGTCGCGGATCGCCCAGTCGAGTGAGCTGTACAACAGTTCCTTGAAATGACCGAAGTAACTGCGCAGGAACCGCGCGTCGTCATTCCATACCGTCGTCAGGCATCCCGGTGGCAGCGGCGGCACGAAGGTCAGCACGCCTTTTTCGCCGGGCGCCGCGTCCGCGCCGGTGAGCTCGTTGATCACGCGCAGCCTGAAGCCAAAATTCGGAAAACCGGGCGAACCGAACTTGATCGGTTTGAGATCAAGGCCTGGCAGCAGGGTCAGCGTCGGCCAGCCGGTCTCGGTCTGCCAGTAGTTGTCGATGACCGGCTTGCCGATGCCATCGGTGATCCATCTCGCCGTCGGTTCGTCGAGCGGTTCACCGGCAAGGAACAGCCATTTCAAGCGCGACAGATCGTGCGCGCGCAGCCAGTCCGGATTCTGCTTCTTCAGCACGCGAATGGCGGTCGGTGAGGAGAACATCGTGCGTACGCCATAGTCCGCACAAATGCGCCACCAGATGCCGGGGTCCGGATTCGTCGGCAGGCCCTCATAGAGGATGGCGGTCGCACCGGCAATCAGCGGCCCGTAGACGTTGTAGGAATGCCCGACCGCCCAGCCGACGTCCGACGTGCAGAACATCACGTCGCCGGCGCCGATATCGAACGTCGTGCGCATCGACAGCGCCATCGCGACCGCATAGCCGCCGACGTCACGCTGCACGCCCTTCGGCGGGCCGGTCGTGCCCGAGGTGTACAGCAGGTAGCTCGGCTCGTTCGATTCGAGCCATTCGATCGCGACCTCGACCTGCTCGTGCTGCATGCGCAGGCTGGCATAGTCGAGATCGCGTCCTTCCACGTGAGCATGGCCGCGATCGAGCCCGCGGCTGACGATGAGGACATGTGGCGGCGGCGACTTCGACAGGCGCATCGCCTCGTCCACCAGCGGCTTGTACGCAATCACCTTGCCACCGCGCATGCCGGCATCGGCGCATATCAGCAAGGCCGGTGTCGCGTCGTCGATGCGCAGCGCGAGATTGTGTGCGGCAAAGCCGCCGAACACGACCGAGTGCACCGCCCCGATGCGCGCGCAGGCGAGCATCGCGACGACTGCCTCGACCATATTCGGCATGTAGATGACGACGCGATCGCCGCGGCCGACGGCAAGCGATCTCAACACCGCCGCGAACGTGTTCACCTCGCGATACAGCTCGCGATAGCTCAACGCGCGCGTCGTGTTCGTCTCGGTGGAGATCGCGATCAGCGCTGCCTGTTCGCCGCGAGTGGCCAGATGGCGGTCGACCGCGTTGTAGCAGAGGTTCGTCTCGCCGCCGACGAACCAGCGCCGGAACGGCGGGTTGGAGTAATCAAGAATCTGCTGCGGCGGCGTGTGCCAGTGGATCGCCTTGGCCTGCTCGGCCCAGAACGCTGCGGGTTGCTCGATCGATTGCCGATACAGCTCGTCGTAACTCATGCGCATCTCGCCCCGGCCACAGCCACAGACTAGGGCAGGCCGCCCTCGTCATGGCTACGACCATGGTCGTAGAGGCGCCTGCCTGTGATCGGTTGCCTCCGTGTTGCACTTGTAATTAATTACATGGTTAATTATATTTCAGCCATGGCAGACGCCCGCAAATCGCGAATTCGCAGTCCCGGCCGCCCGCCCAAGTCGCGCGGCGACGAACGCGAACGCCTGCTCGATGTCGCCATCGCGCTGTTCTCCAGGCATGGCATTGCGGCGACGCCACTGAGCGCGATCGCCAAACGCGCACGCGTGACGCCAGCCATGCTGCACTACTACTTCGGCCAGCGCGAACGCCTGCTCGACGCGCTGGTAGAGGAGCGCATCGTGCCGCTAATGGCCACCTTGCAGGTCGGCCTCGACGCACCCGCGCTGGCGCCGCGCGCGCGCATCAGTGCATTCGTGCGTGATCTGTTCGCCTTGCTCGGCGCCAACCCCTGGTTGCCCACGCTGTGGCTGCGCGAGGTGCTCAGCGACGGTGGACTGTTGCGCGAGAGGCTGCTCGTCCACGTCGGTGCGCGCATCGCCCCGCGCCTCAGCGGGACGATCGCAGCGGCGCAAGCGCAAGGTGAGCTGAATCCTGACCTCGACCCACGTCTGGTGGTCGTCTCGCTGATCGGCCTGACCCTGTTTCCGCTCGCCGCGCGTGCGCTGTGGACGCGTGTGCTCGACGCGGCCGAGATCGGCCCGGACGAACTCGCGCAGCACACGTTGGCCCTGCTTGAACATGGCCTGGGAGTTTCCCGATGAAAAAGCCATTCCTTTGGCACGCAGCGGCGACTGCATCGCTGGCGTTCGTACTGGCCGGCTGTACCGATCACGCACCGCCGCCGCTGCTCGGCACGCTGGAGTGGGATCGCATCGGCGTCGCCGCCGAGGTGTCCGAACCGATCCTCGCGATCGCGGTCGCCGAAGGCGCCCGCGTGCATGCCGGCGATTTGATTCTCAGCCTCGATCCACGTCGGACGGACGCGCAGTTGGCGCAGGCACGGGCCGACCAGCGCAAAGCCGAGGCGGCATTGGCCGAGCTGCGCCATGGCACCCGCATCGAGACGATCGATGCCGCGCGCGCGACATTCGCCGGCACCGAATCGACGCAAATCAATGCGAAACGCGAGCGCGACCGCCTCGCCGAGATGCGCAGGCGCGGGCTGATTGCGCAAGCCGATCTCGACAATGCGGAAACCGCGCTGCGCACTGCGACCGCCAGCGCGAACGCGGCGCGCGCGAACCTGAGCGAACTGCTCAACGGCACGCGCATCGAGGATATCGACCAGGCCGAAGCCATGCTGGCGTCGGCGCAGGCCGCGACGGAGCACCTGCTGCTCACGCGCGCGCGTCTCGATGTGCAGGCGCCTCGCGACGGCGAAGTCGATGCACTGCCGTTCCGCCTCGGCGACCAGCCGCCGGTCGGCGCGAGCCTGGTCAGCCTGCTCGCAGGCCCCGCGCCGTATGCGCGCGTCTACGTTCCATCCAGCCTGCGCGCGCAGCTCGCTCCGGGCATGCGCTGCCGTGTGCAGGTGCAGGGCGTCGCCGAGGCCTTCGCGGCGACGATCCGCACATTGCGCTCCGATCCGGCGTTCACGCCCTACTACGCCTTGACCGGCGACGACGCCAGCCGCCTCGCCTATCGCGCCGAACTGGTGCTCGAGGGCGCAGCGGCGACCAAGTTGCCGGCGGGATTGCCGACGCAAGCCGAGTGCGGCGACAAGACCGCACCGTCCAAATGAGCACGCGCGCAACCACCGCTGCGGCTTCCGCAGCGCAAGCCGTGTCCGCTGGAGCGGCAAGCGCCGACGACGATAGGGTGATCGTCGCACGCGGATTGACCAAGCGCTTCGGCAATCTGGTTGCGGTCGATGGCCTCGATCTCGATGTGCGACGCGCCGAGGTGTATGGCTTTCTAGGTCCGAACGGCTGCGGTAAATCGACGACCATCCGCATGCTGTGCGGCCTGCTCAATCCCAGTGCCGGCGAGATCACGGTGCTCGGCCATACGCTGCCGCGCGATGCGGAGGCGGTCAAGCGCTCGATCGGCTACATGACGCAGAAGTTCTCGCTCTACGACGATCTCAGCGTGCGCGAGAACCTCGACTTCCTTGCCGCGATCCACGGCCTGGCGCGCAAGCCGGCACGCCAGCGCATCGAGGAACTGTCCGCGCAATACCATCTCGGCGACCTCTCCGGTCAGCTTGCCGGCACCTTGTCCGGCGGCCAGAAGCAGCGCCTCGCACTTGCCTGCGCGGTCATGCATGAACCCGAATTGCTGCTGCTCGATGAGCCGACCAGCGCGGTCGATCCAGAGTCGCGGCGTGACTTCTGGGATGCGTTGTTCGATCTCGCACAGGCCGGCACCACGATGCTCGTCTCGACCCATTACATGGATGAAGCCGAGCGCTGCCACCGTCTCGCTATCCTCGATCGCGGCCGCCTGGTTGCCAATGGAAGTCCACAGCAGTTGATGGCGGAGCTGCCCGGCGAGACGCTGCGCGTCAGTTGCGCGCAACCGCGCCACGTGCAGCAGACGCTTGCGCAGCAAGCGGCCGTGCTCGGCATTGCGCAGATCGGCAGCAGCCTGCGCGTGCTGCTCGAACGCAACGCCGGCGGTGCCGAGTGGCTGCGCGCACAGGTTCGTGCGATCGACGCCGACGCGTCGGTCGAACCGGTCGCGGCGAACCTCGAGGATGTCTTCGTCGCCGCGACACGCGCACGCCGCGAGGCCGCCGCATGAAATTCGCGCGCCTGTTCGCCGTCGTACGCAAGGAACTGACCCAGCTGCGTCGTGACCGTCTGACCTTCGCCATGATCGTCGGCATACCGACGATCCAGCTGCTGCTGTTCGGCTTCGCGATCAACCTCGACGTTCGCCATCTGCCGGCCGCCGTACTCGATCAGGCCAATACCGCGCACTCGCGTGAGCTGATCGCCGAGCTCGCCTCGTCGCAGGTGCTGGACTTCCGCCGCCGCGTAATCGCCCCACAGGAGATCGACGCGGCGCTGCGGCGCGGCGAGATCAGCGCGGCAATCGTGATACCACCGGATTTCGAAACGCGCCTGGCACGCCCGGACCGGCCAGCCTGGCAGGTCGTGGTCGATGGTTCCGATCAGTCCGTGCAGGCGGCCGCACGCCAGCTGTCCGCATTTCCGCTCGCTTCGCTCGACTACGGCTCCGCTGCGAACGCGCCCGGCGCGAGCGCGATTGCGACGGTGGAAATCGTCAATCTCTACAACCCGGAACGACGTGCGCCATTGAATACGGTGCCCGGCCTGATCGGCGTGATCCTCGCCATGACGATGGTGATCTTCACGGCAATGGCGATCGTGCGCGAACGCGAGCGCGGCAACATGGAAATGCTGATTGCGACGCCGCTGTCACCGTTCGAGTTGACGCTGGGCAAGGTGCTGCCGTATGTCGGCATCGGCCTGCTGCAGGTGAGCTTGATCCTGTTGCTCGGTCGCTTCGTGTTCGATGTGCCGGTGCGCGGTTCGCTGATCGAGGTCTATCTCGCCGCGTTCGCCTACATCGCCGCGATGCTGTCGCTCGGCGTGCTGATTTCGACGGCCGCACGCAGCCAGTTCCAGGCGATGCAGATGGCGTTCTTCACCTTCCTGCCGCAGATCCTGCTGTCGGGCTTCATGTTTCCGTACGACGGCATGCCACGCGCGGCGCAATGGCTGGCCGAGATCTTCCCGCTGACACATTTTCTGCGCCTGGTGCGCGGCATCATGCTGCGCAATGCGTCACTGCTCGAGATGTGGCACGAACTCGCTGCACTCGGCGCGTTCGTGCTGATCGTGCTGACGGGGGCGGTGCTGCGGTTCCGCAAGCGGCTGGATTGATCCGGCTCAGAACTGCCGCTCACTCTCACTTCCGTCATGCCCGCAAGCGGGCATCCATGGCGCGCTTTTCGTAGTGCGCTTCTCAATGGATTCCCGCTTTCGCGGGAATGACGGCGACAAGGGGGCAGCACGCCTACGCCCCGTACGCCGGCGTCAGTCGCAGTACCGACACTCCTATAGTGGCGAGATGCCCGCGGACCGGGCATTGCACGCCTCTTATTGGATACCCAGCTGACAGCGCTCACATGCTTGTGCCGCGTTCGCGGGTGTGGCGGCGACGAAGGACCGACTCAGCGCTTGCGCGCCGATTCCAGCTCCTTCACCAGCGCATCGGCGCCGTACACCGTGCGCAAGGCTTCGAGGATCGCACCGCTGTGCACCGACACGGCGCGGTTGAGCCGACCGTCGTACCAGAAGTTTCCGCCGAGCGAATGGATGTTGCCGTCGAAGACGAGGCCGACGATCTCGGCCTTGGTGTTGATCACCGGGCTGCCGGAATTTCCGCCAATGATGTCGTTGGTGGTGACGAAGTCGAAGCGCTGCTGCGGATCGAGTTTGGCCTTCGCGTCGAGCCAGGATTGCGGCAGCTTGTAGGGCTCGGAACCGGTCGCGTAGTCGAACGCGTCGCCGATCGTCGTAAACGGGGCGACCGACTTGCCCTGCTCGTCCCAGCCCCTGACCTCGCCAAACGAGAATCGCTCGGTGAAGGTCGCATCGGGATAGACGCTGGTGCCGTACTTCTCGAAGCGTGCGGCGGCGATCAGCTCGGCATTCTTGTCGATGACCGATTCGACCTCGTCTTCCGCCTGCTTGCGGATCGCACGGGACGCGGGATCGATCTTGCGCACGAGCACGATGAACGGATCGTCGGACGTGTCGATCGCGGCCTGGCCGCCTTCCCACAACGCCTTGCGAACTGCGGGATCACCGAGCTTCGTTGCATCGACGAGCTGCTTCGCCACCGTGTCCGGCGACTCCGTGCCGAGCACCGCGCGCACGATCGGATTGCTCGCGCCGAGGTCTTCGCGCAGCTTCGTCAGCGACCAGGCGAGCTTGACCTTTTCGTAATCGGGATACACCGGCGCGGTCGAGAACAGGCGTTGCGTCACGCTCGGCAATTTTGATTCGGTGAACTCGCGCAGGCGCTCCGCATTCGGCTTGCCGCGCTCGGCCGCACCGCGCACCAGGCTGCGGGCGTAGTCGAAGTAGCGCGACGAGAATCCGCGAGCGCCCTCGATCATGCGATGGCGTTCGATGATGGCGCGAGTCGCATCGACCGCCTTGGCGATCGCGTCCCAGGCACCGCCGTACTTCGCCTTGCGCGCAGGATCGGCGTCGACGAAATCGCGCAGCTCCTTTTCCTGGCCGCGCTTGACCTCGAACACGACCGGATCCTGCAAGGCTTCGAGACGTCCGCGCAGCACCTTGTAGGTGTTCTCGATGCCGAACAGGTCATTCTGCGCGATGCGCCAATGCTCGGCGCTTTCGCCGCGGAACTGCTCGACCATCCCGCGACGTTCGGCGTAGTAGAGCAGCACGGGGATGAGCTCGTCGTCGCGCTCCGAATCCAGTTGCGCGATGGTCAGCTGGCGGTCGGTGCCGCCCGGATTGCCGACGATGATCGTCGCCTCGCCTTCGTCGGCGCCGTTCTTCGAGAACGGAAAATAGTGCGCGACCTTGGCCGGCTTGCCGCCTTCGTAGGCGCGCAGCACGCCCATGTCGAGGTCGTAGCGCGGGAAATTGAAGTTGTCCGGATCGCCGCCGAAGAATGCCATCGCGAGTTCCGGCGCGAACACGAGGCGCACGTCCTGGTAACGATGGTAGCGGTACACGTCGTAGACGCCGCCGTGGTAGAGATCGACCACGTCGCATCGCGTGTTCACCGAATCCTTGCCGACGCACTCGTTTTCGATGTCGGACTTCACCGATTTCTCGGCCTTGCTGTAGTCCTCGCCGCTCTTGCCCGAAGTGGCCTGCTTCACGCGCGCGGTGACGTCGGAAATCAGGTCGAGCCGGTTCAACTCGATCTCGGGACACTTGATCTCTTCTTTCTCCTGCTTGGCGAGAAAGCCGCTCTTGATGAAGTCGCGATCGGCACTCGACAGCTGCTGCACGCAGCTGTTCACTCAGTGATGGTTGGTCAGCACCAGGCCATTGGGCGAAACGAACGAACCCGAGCAGCCGCCGGCAAGACGCAGAGCGGCTTTCTGCACGTGCTCGGCCCATTTTGCATCCGGCGTGAAACCGAACTGCGACTGCACGGCCTGCTTCGGCAGGTTGTCCGGCGTCCACATGCCTTCGCCGGCGATGGCGCTGCCGGCGACGGTGAGCATCAGGAAGAGTGGTACGAACAGCTTGATCATCGAGACTCCGGATGTGTCCTTTCGAATCCCGAGGTTTCACCGTCATCCGGCGAATGCCGGCATACAGTGTCTGTCGAGCTTCTCCGAAGGAGCTGGATGACCAGCTCCGCTGTCATGAAGCGCTTCCGACGTTCGCCGGAATGATGCGGATAGCCGACCCGATCCATGCAGGAATCGGGTCGGAAGGATTGATCTCAGCGCTTGGCGAACAAATGCTCGACGCCGGCGCGCTCCTCGCGCAGTTCCTTGTAGGTCGCCTCCATGCGCTCGCGCGAGAACGCGTTGATCTCCAGGCCCTGCACGATCTCGTACTTGCCATTCTTGATCGTGACCGGATAGCCATAGATCACGCCGGGCGCGATAGCGTACGAGCCGTCCGAAGGAATGCCCATCGAAACCCAGTCGCTGTCCGGCGTGCCGAGCGCCCAGTCGCGCATGTGATCGATCGCGGCCGAAGCGGCCGAGGCAGCCGACGAAGCGCCGCGCGCCTTGATGATCGCCGCGCCGCGCTGCTGCACGGTCGGGATGAAGGTGTCCTTGTACCAGGTCTGGTCGACCAGCCCGATGGCCGGCTGTCCTTTCACGCTGGCGTGGTGGATATCCGGATACTGCGTCGAGCTGTGGTTGCCCCAGATCGTCAGCTTGCGGATATCGGTGGTGTGCGCGCCGGTTTTCTCGGCCAGCTGCGACAGCGCACGATTGTGGTCGAGGCGGACCATCGCGGTGAACTGGTTCGGATCGAGGTCCGGCGCATTTTGCTGCGCGATCAGCGCATTCGTATTGGCTGGATTGCCGACCACGAGCACCTTCACGTGGCGCTTGGCGTGTTCATTCAGGGCCTTGCCCTGCGGCGAAAAAATCGCGCCATTCGCTTCGAGCAGATCCTTGCGCTCCATGCCGGGACCACGGGGACGCGCGCCGACCAGCAGCGCGTAGTCGACGTCCTTGAAGGCGACGTTGACGTCGTCGGTCGCGACGATGCCGGCCAGGGTCGGGAACGCGCAGTCGTTGAGCTCCATCAGGACGCCCTGCAGGGCGGGCAGCGCGGGCGTGATTTCGAGCAGGTGCAGGATCACCGGCTGGTCCTTGCCGAGCATGTCGCCGGAAGCAATGCGGAACAGCAGGGCGTAACCAATCTGGCCGGCGGCGCCTGTGACGGCAACACGGACGGGGGTTTTCATGGGCGGACTCCTGGAAGACAGTGACGCAATTGAGCAAAGCGGTGTGGATAGCTCACATCGTCGTCCCGGCATACACCGGGATCCGATGCCTGAAGGCAGAGTCGCTGAGCTCCGGCGTATGCCGGGGCGACGAGGCCTTGTGCTTCAGGCGAGCTCGGCGAAAAACTCGCAAAATCTCCTCAGCCCTTCTGCCAACTGTGCGGTCGGGCAGGTATAGGAAATGCGCAGCGCTTTCGGCTCGCCGAACGCCGAGCCCGGCACACAGGCGACGCCTTTGGCTTCGAGCAACGCGTTGCAGAAGTCCACATCGTTGCCGATCCTGCTGCCGTTGTGGCTCTTGCCGAACGCGACCGAGATATCCGGGAACACGTAGAACGCGCCCTGCGGGCGCGGACAGACCACGCCGGGATTCGACAGCATCGCTGCCATCACCTGATCGCGCTTTTGCTGGAACTCCGCGCACTTCTGTTCGGTGACGGTCTGCGGGCCGGTCAGCGCCGCGATCGCCGCCGCGCTGACGACTTCCGGCAGGTTCGTGATGTGGTTCGAGTTCAGCGTGACGATCGCCTGTGCGACGCTTTCCGGCCCCGCGATGAAACCGACACGCCAACCGGGCATGCCGTAGGCCTTCGACAGCGAGTCGACGTGGACCGTGCGTTCGCGCAGTTCCGCTCGCGCATTGACGAAGTTGTGGTAGCCGACGCCGTCGAACACCATGCGGTTGTAGATGTCGTCGCAGATGATCCAGACGTTCGGGTGTCTGACCAGCACGTCCGCCAGCGCGGCAATCTCGTCCTTGCTGTAGACCATGCCGGTCGGGTTCGACGGATTGTTGAACAGGAACACTTTCGCGCCCGGCAGCGCTGCATCGAGCTGGGTCGGTGTCAGCTTGTAGTTCTGGCTGGCTGGACACGGCAGCAGGCGCTTCGTCGCGCCGAGGATGTCGGCGATGTCGACGTACGTCGTCCAGTAAGGCACCGGAAACACGATCGTGTCGCCTGGATCGAGCAGCGCTTCGGCAAGGTTGTACAGCACCTGCTTGGCACCGATGCCGGTCGCGACATTCTTGCGCGTGTAGCCGTTCAGGCCGCTGCCTTGCAGATGCGTCAGAAACGCGTCGAGCAACGCATCCGAGCCGCGGTTCGAACCGTACTGACCGCTGTCCTTCGTCAATGCCTCACGCGCTGCCGCGTAGACGTGATCGCCGGGCAGGAAATTCGGCACACCAATGGAGAAACTGATGACGTCGCGGCCGGCGGCCTTGAGTGCCTTGGCCTTGTCGGCCACGGCCATGATCGCGCTGGGCTTGGCGCGGCTCATCCGCGTCGCAAGAATCGGCATGACTACCTCGGGGAAGTGTTTCGGAATGCTGTGCGTGCAGCTCCCGATTTTATCACACCCCGCCGACCTGCCTCGCACGTCCACGCATCGCCGGGAGCCGGGACACCGATCAGGACAGCCGCGACAGCAGCCGCAGCAAGCGCTCGGTGCGCGGTCCGTAAGGTGGATAAAGCAGACGCACGCCGGCGAAACGCGACTGGATGAAGACCGGCTTCTCCTTGGAGAACTGGCGGAAGCCGAATTCGCCGTGATAGTGCCCCTGTCCGGAAGAACCGACGCCACCGAACGGCAGGTCTTCCTGTGCGATGTGCAGCAAGGTGTCGTTTATCGTGACGCCGCCTGCGATCGTATTCTTCAACAGCCGATCGCGTTGCGCGCGATCGTTGCCGAACCAGTACAGCGCGAGCGGACGTTCGCGTGCGTTGACGTAGTGCATCGCCTCGTCGAGCGTGTCGCATGCGACGATCGGCAGGATCGGCCCGAAGATCTCTTCCTGCATCACACGCATGCCGTTGTTGACGTCGAGCAGCAACGTCGGCGCGAGCTTGCGTTTCGCAGTGTCGACGCGACCGCCATCGCTCGACAGTTCGATCACTTGCGCGCCGCGCGCGCGCGCATCTTCGATGAGGTCGCGCAGCCTGCTGTAATGTCGTTCGCTGACGATGCTGGTGTAGTCGGGATTGTCCTGGATGGTCGGATACATGCGCGCGACGCTCGCGCGCAACGCCTCGACGAGTGAGTCGCGCTGCGCCCGCGGCACCAGCACGTAGTCCGGCGCGATGCAGGTCTGGCCGGCATTGAGCAGCTTGCCGAAGGCGAGTCGCTCGGCGGTGCGCGCACGGTCTGCCGGCGCCGCCATCGCGGAAGGGTCGACGATCACGGGCGACTTGCCGCCGAGCTCCAGCGTGACCGGCGTCAGATTCTTTGCAGCCGCCTGCGCGACCAACCGGCCGACCGCGGTCGAGCCGGTAAACACCAGGTGATCGAACGGCAGCGCCGCGAAGTCCTTGCCGACATCTGCTCCGCCGGTCACGACGGCCACCTCGTCCTGCGCGAACAGGTGCGCGATGCGCGCCTGCAAGGCTTCGGAAAACCGCGGCGTCAGCTCGGACGGTTTCAGCATCGCGCGATTGCCAGCCGCGAGCGCGCCGATAAGCGGCGCCAGCGCGAGCAGCAGCGGATAGTTCCACGGGCTGATGATGCCGATAACGCCGAGCGGCTGGCGCAGCAGCAGCGAACGGCCGGGGCGGTGCGTCAATGCGGTCGCGATGCGGCGCGGTTTCATCCACGCTTTCAGATGACGGCGCGCGTGTCTGACGGCGGTGCGCACAAGCAAGGTCTCGGCGAACACCGTCTCGATGTGCGAACGCGTGCCGAAATCCTGCGCGATGAGATCGCCCAATTCACGCTCGGCATCCGCATCGAGCAGGCGCTCCAGACGCGCGAGCCGATCGAGGCGCTGCTCGCGCGAAGGATTCGTGTCCGAGCGAAACGCCTGCTGCTGGGCGTGCAGCAGCGCCCGCAGGCGTTCGTCGGATTGCGCCAAGCCGGCCTCGACCGTCGTCACTTGTGCATGCATGAAGCTGCTCCGTAGCGGGATGATCGCCGCATGCACTGTAAAGACGATCTGTGCACCCGGCAAACTCGCCTTTGCGGATGCGAACGCGCAAACTTCTGCAACGCGAGGGGTGCTTCGTTGCGCCCCCGTTTAGAGTGGCGGCCGTTCCATCCCCGCATCGACAACCCAGCACAGGAGATACGCAATGGAATTATTCGGCGGTTCCCACGGCATCATCATGACCTTCATCATCGGCCTGATTGTCGGCATCGTCGCCAAGTTCCTGATGCCCGGCAAGGATCCCGGTGGCTTCATCATCACGGCGATCATCGGCATCATCGGCTCGTTCGTCGCGACGTGGCTCGGCCAAGCGGTGGGCTGGTATCACGCCGGACAGACTGCCGGATTCATCGGCTCGGTCATCGGCGCGATCATCCTGCTGCTGATCTACCACCTCGTCCGTCGCAATACGGCATCCTGAATCGCGCGTCGGGGCCGGCGCTGCCGGCCCCGAGCACGCGTACTTACTTCGCGCGGTCCAGCAACGCATTCCACTGGTCGATGCGCGTCTTTTCCTTCGCCTGCAGCGGCGCGGTATCACCCTTGATCGTGATCGACTCGATCGCGTCGCCGTTGCGCACCTTGTCGACGATCGCCTTGTCCGCCGCATCGACGACCGCGCCGAACACGGTGTGCTTGCCGTCCAGCCACGGCGTCGCGGTGTGCGTGATGAAGAACTGGCTGCCGTTCGTACCCGGCCCGGCGTTCGCCATTGACAGGATGCCGCCACGGTCGTGCTTCAGCGCCGGCACGATCTCGTCTTCGAATTTGTAGCCCGGGCCACCGGTGCCACTGCCATGCGGGCAGCCGCCCTGGACCATGAAGTCGGCGATCACGCGATGGAAGCTGAGGCCGTTGTAATAGCCGCGCTGGGCCAGATTGACGAAGTTGGCGACTGTCAGCGGGGTCTGCTCCGGGAACAGGCGCAGGTGGATCGTGCCATGCGGCGTGGCGATCTCGGCGGTCAATTCGGGAAGTGTGGACATTGCGGATTCCATCTTGCTTTTAGGGTCGCGCAGCCTAACCGATTCGCGCGCGAGCGGCACCCGCGCCACTGCCACACCGCAACGTGCTGCGACGCGGCAATCGGCGCGCCAAACGGGTATAATCGCGGGAATTCTGCCCCGAGAGCCCGATCCTGCCGTCCACGGCGGGACTTACCGCCATGTCCATCGAAAATCTCCGCAACATCGCGATCGTCGCCCACGTCGATCACGGCAAGACCACCCTCGTCGACTGTCTGCTGAAGCAGTCAGGCACGTTCAGCGAGCGCACCGTGCTGGCCGAACGCGTGATGGACAGCAACGACCAGGAAAAAGAGCGCGGCATCACGATCCTGTCGAAGAACACCGCGATCACCTGGCAGGGCAACCGCATCAATATCGTCGATACGCCCGGACACGCCGACTTTGGCGGCGAGGTCGAGCGCGTACTGTCGATGGTCGACACCGTGCTGATCCTGGTCGATGCGATGGATGGGCCGATGCCACAGACGCGCTTCGTGACGCAGAAGGCGTTCCAGATGGGCTTCCGGCCGATCGTCGTGATCAACAAGGTCGATCGTCCCGGCGCGCGTCCGGACTGGGTGCTGAATCAGACCTTCGACCTGTTCGACCGCCTCGGCGCCACCGAGGAACAGCTCGACTTCCCGGTCGTCTACGCCTCGGCGCTGCATGGCTACGCCGGCCTCGATCCGGATGTGCGCTCCGGCGACATGACGCCGCTGTACGAGTCGATCATGAAGAACGTGTCGCCGCCACAGGTCGATCCGGAAGGTCCCTTCCAGATGCGCATCAGCCAGCTCGACTACAGCAACTACGTCGGCCTGATCGGCATCGGCCGCATCCAGCGCGGCAAGGTGCGCACGAACATGCAGGTCGCGGTGGTCGATCGCGAAGGCAAGAAGCGCAACGCGAAAGTGCTGCAGGTACTAGGCTTCATGGGACTCGAGCGACGCGAAGTGGCCGAAGCCGAAGCGGGTGACATCATCGCCATCAACGGCATCGAGGGTCTCGGCATTTCGGACACGATCTGCGCGCCCGAGGCGCCGGAGCAATTGCCCGTGCTGCACGTCGACGAGCCGACCATCAGCATGACCTTCCAGGTCAACAATTCGCCGTTCGCCGGCACCAAGGAACATAGTGGCGGCAAGTTCCTCACCAGCCGCCAGATCCGCGAACGCCTGATGCGCGAGACGCTGCACAATGTCGCGATGAAGGTCGAGGAAACTACCGACCCAGACAAGTTCAAGGTGTCCGGCCGCGGCGAGCTGCACCTGTCGGTGCTGATCGAGACGATGCGTCGCGAGGGCTACGAGCTGGCAGTGTCGCGTCCCGAGGTCATCATCAGGGAAATCGACGGCGTGCTGAGCGAGCCGATCGAGCAGCTGGTCGTCGACATGGAGGAGGCTTACCAGGGCGGCGTGATGGAGCGCCTCGGCACGCGTCGCGGCCAGCTTTCGAACATGGAGCCGGACGGCAAGGGCCGCGTTCGCCTCGACTACATGATCCCGGCGCGCGGGCTGATCGGTTTCCAGACCGAGTTCCGCACGATCACCGCCGGCACCGGCCTGCTCTTCCACGTGTTCGATCACTACGGCCCGAAGGCCGATGGCGCGATCGCGAAGCGACCGAACGGCGTGATGATTTCGAATGGCCAGGGTCCGGCTCCGGCGTATTCGCTGGTCAGCCTGCAGGAACGCGGTCGTCTGCTGGTCAGCGAAGGCGACCAGATTTACGAAGGCCAGCTGGTCGGTATCCACTCGAAGGACAACGATCTCACCGTCAACGCGTTGCGCGCGAAGCAGATGACCAACATCCGCGCAGCCGGCAAGGACGAGAACGTGCAGCTGACCCCGGCGATCAAGATGTCGCTGGAACAGGCACTCGAATTCATCGAGGAAGATGAGCTGGTCGAGGTCACTCCGAAGCAGATTCGTCTGCGCAAGAAGCACTTGACCGAAAGCGATCGCAAGCGGGCTTCGCGCCAGGCGGCGTAACGGCCGCACGCAGCATTCATTCGCTCGGAAACGACTGGCTGCCCTGAAGACGACAGCGGCGGCCAGTTCGGCACGGGCGACCTCAGGTGGCTGCCGTTACCGCACCCGGTAACCATCGGCGACTCCCTTTTCGCCGATGGATTCGAAAACGTGCAGCAAGCCATCCGATCTCGACGCAACGCCAACGGCGTCGAGAGCAGCCATCGCTGCCGTGACGCTGGCCCAGAGCGTCTCTACAGACGCTGCTCGATGCGCAGATAGACGACGCGACCGATCGCGTCGTATAGACCGGCGCCGAATGATCCGTTGTAGTCGATGTATGGCTGCCGATCGGCAATGTTGCGTGCGCCCACGCTCAGCGTCGTTTTCCGCGCCACCGCCCACGACACCTGCGCGTCGACTGTCGTATAGCGTGGTACGTTTTGCGCACAGGTGTCCGCAGTCGTGTCGAAGTAGTCGCAATTGCGCTGCGACCCGATCAGGTGCGCACTCGCCGATGCGCTCCATGCGTTTCGATGCCAATCGAGCGCGAGATTGACGCGATCGCGTGGACTGCCGAGGTAGCCGAGCAGCCGATCCGTTTCGCCGCCCGGAAAGCGCTGCTCGGCTTGCGTGAGTCGCGACCAGGCCAGCTGCGCGCCGATCCGGCCAACGTCGAAGTCGTGAGCCACGCGCAGATTCATGTCGAATCCGCGTGACAGCATGCTGGCCGCGTTGACCGATTGCGGCACCAGCACCCGCGTGATCTCGCCATCGGGCCCGCGCTCGACCAGGCCTTCGTGATTCGGATCGCACGCTCGCCCGGCGTCGTAGCAGTCGACATCATTCTGTACGACGGCATACGGATCGAGCGAGGTGATCGCATTGCTGTAGCGCGTCCTGAAGGCCTGCACGCCCGCGTTGAAATCCGGCGTCGGCGAATACACCGCGCCGACGCTGACCTGGCGCGCGGTCTCCGGACCGAGCGTCGGATTCGGATAGAGCAGCACTTCGCGAAACGGCAGACCGCAGGCGATCGGATCGTTCGGCCGCAGTCGGCAGCCGAGCAGATCCGGAATCTGCACTTCGGCCGACGACGGCGGTGTCGCCAACGTGACCAAGTCGGGCACATGAAAGCCCTTGCCAATGCTCGCACGCAGCAACAACGAATCGGCTGGCTTCCACATTGCGGCGAGTTTCGGACTGGTCGCCGCGCCGCCGTCGCTGTAGTCGTCGCGTCGAATCGCGGCCTTGATCTGCCAGCGCCCGTTCGGATTCAAGGCGAACTCGCTGAACAGAGCATGGTAGTTGCGCGTGCGGTCCGTCGGCTGTCCCGGCGGGTTGCCGACGATGTCGTTGGCGTCGACCAGTGGATCGTCGCTCAGCTGCAGGGTTTCGTGCGCATAGTCGACGCCGCCGAGCACATCCAGCGGAACGCCGAACAGCGAGAACGATGCCGGCTGCAGCTGCGCGGTGACGCCTTGCGTGCGATGCGTGGCCGTGTTGCGAAAGCCGGTCGTGAACTGTGAAAAATCCTGTGTCGTCGGATCGGCGAACGGATTGAACGTGCCGTCGGCGAGCGCCGCGAGCAGGCGCGAGCGGCTGACGAAGTTGCGCCCGTCGAGTTCCTCGCCGTAGTGCGTGCCGGTCAGGTCGATGTTCCAGTCGGCGTCCCAGCTGCCGATGCGCTTGCCGCCGACACCGGCGGTCAATTGCTGCACGTCTTCGTCGCTGATCGAGATGCGGTGACCGACCGGGGTCGGACGGTAGAGCAGATCGAGCGGATACCCTTCGCCCGGCGCGACTTCGCCCAGCGTCGGGTTGAACGGACTGTCGGCGGCAATCGCATCGGCCAGTCCTGTCGCGGGTGCGGCCGCGAGTTCGGCGCGCGCATGATTCTTCGTCACGAGCAGGATCGCGTGCACGTTGAAGGCATCACCGATCGTCGTCGAGCCCTGCCCGAGCAGG
The DNA here is from genome assembly GCA_040005635.1 of Dokdonella sp. Lineage (GTDB taxonomy): Bacteria > Pseudomonadota > Gammaproteobacteria > Xanthomonadales > Rhodanobacteraceae > Dokdonella_A. The sequence goes on from JBDTYM010000006.1 coordinate 32,220, forward strand.
GTCTTGCGCTCCAGCGCGGCGAGCAATTGCGCATCGGCGACGAAGTTGTATTCGCAGTATGTGGACCCATCGGTGTCGACCGGACTGACTTGCGAATTGGGATAGAGCCGGCTCGTGCCGATCGCGCCCGGACAGTCCGCCGCGGCATGGTAGGCCTGGTCGACATCGGGCGAGGAACTGTCGCGATGCCAGGTCGGCGGGGCACCGTACGGGGAAAATTGCGGCGGCAGGAAATTGCGCTGATTCGAGAACAACGGATCGTTCTTCGAATAGTCGATGCTCAGCATCACCTGGCTGCGTTCATCATGGAAACCGACGACCGCGCTCGCAGTATTGGCGTCCGCACCGCTTCCGCTCGGTCGGTCGATTTGCGCCGTGAAGGCTGCGCCGCTGAAGTTCTGCTTGGTGATCACGTTGATCACGCCACCGATCGCCTGCGACCCGTAGATCGCCGACGCGCCATCGTCGAGTATCTCGATGCGATCGACGGCAGCCCACGGCAGCACGTTGAGGTTCTGTATGTCGCCGCCCAGAGATGGTTCACCGATCAGCGGAACACCGTTCAACAGCACCAGCGTGTACTGCGCCCCTTGCCCGCGCAGGCTCACGGTGGTACTGCCCGGAGAGGTGCTCGTCGCCGCCCGATCGGTCGGGGGACCAAAACTGTTCTGCGTCAGATTGCGCAGCACGCCCGCGATCGATGTCTGACCGCTCGCATCCAGTTCCTCGCGCGTGATGACGGTCAGCGGCTGCAGGTCCTCCTGGTCCACGCGTTTCATGCGCGTGCCGGTGACCGTGACTGGATCGAGCTGCGTGGTGCCTGTATCCGATGTGTCCTCCTGCGCATGCGTTGCCGACGAGGCGACGAGTAGCGTTGCCATCGGAACGGCCCATATCCGCTTGCAACCGGCGCGCGCGCCGTGACATCCCCGATCGCTCATCTCAGATCCTCCCCTCCGACGGCGCTTGTCACGCGCCAGGTAATTCGTATACGAATCAATTCGTATACTCTGTGACATGACGAGCTGCGGTACGCGCAGCGCCCTGATTTATTGCGGCGCGAACCCGCCCGTTTCGAGCTGCCACGCCGGCAACGTGTCGTCGCACCTGAATACGCAGTACTGACTGCGCGAAACCGCGCGCCCGGATAGCGCGGCCCGGCGGCGCGCGCACTTTGCAGGCATCGGCAGAATGGCCAGGTTCAACACGGGCATCGTCAAACCGCTGCTGTACCGCATGCGCCCCTCCCCACTCCAGAGCCCGCCTTGACTATGACATGCTTACGTACGACGTCTTACGTATTTATGCCAGAATAGTCGGCGCGAGTAAACCTGCCGCCTCGGCTTGGCGCCATCGACGGTGGCGCCGAAGGTCTGTTGAGCGCGCCGTGTTGTACTTGCCGCGCGGCTCGGTCGGCGGCTGCCTTGCACGGTGATAGCGACCGATTCTTCGCATGCGTACCGGCAGCGCTACGTTGACGCATCGATGCGCGCGCCTTAGCGTCGCACTTCCATGAATGCCCCGAGGCTGTCCAGAGCATGAGCCGTTGGCGCCCACCCGCCGCCGTATCGACCGCCGTGATCACGGCAGACGGTCATCGTCGGTTGAAGCAGGAACTCGATGAGCTGTGGCGCGTACGCCGCCCCGAAGTCGTGCGCGCGCTCGCAGCCGCAGCCGCCGAGGGCGATCGATCGGAAAACGCCGAATACACCTATCGCAAGAAGCAGCTCGGCGAAATCGACCGTCGCGTGCGCTACCTCAGCAAACGGCTGCAGACGCTGCGCGTCATCGACACAGTTCCGAGCGATGCCAGCGCGATCTTCTTCGGTGCCTGGTTCCGCGTCGAGGACGAGCGCGGCAGCGAGCACGAATACCGCATCGTCGGCCCGGACGAGACCGATGCCGCGGCAGGCTGGATCAGCATCGATTCGCCGCTGGCGCGCGCTGCGCTGAAGCGCCGCGAGGACGACGAGTTCGAGGCTGAACTGCCCACCGGCAGGACGCGTTTCGTCATCGTCGGTGTGCGCTACGCGGGCGGCCAGGAGCCGGTCGCAAGACGGTAGGGTCCGGCGTCTACGGTCCTGCGCCGCCCATCGTCGCCGAGGTTGATCGGACTCGCCGAAGGCGAAGAGTTCCACGCAACGCTGCCTCGGTGACCGGTCAAGATCACGCCGCCACCGGCGACACGCGGGTCTTGGTTGATAATGCCGTTGGGCACTTCTGCCGCAGCGCCTACGAACGCGATAGCGACCGCATCTTCGCGAACGGCTTCGATCGATGCGCGCTTCTCGTCTGCGGTGAGAGCATCAGCCTCTCGCTCGCCCGAGGCGATGGACGCTGACGGAGCGATCTCAAGGTCTACACGGACGCGCAGCGCTCGCCCACGAAAAAAGCCGCGCAATGCGCGGCTTTTTTCTTCGAGCGTGCAACGTGCTTACTGCTGGATCGGCAGGTAGACCTTGAAGGTCTCCTGATCCTCAGGTGCGTCCGGTGCCGAGGTCAGCTCGTCCCAGAAGCGGCCGAGACCGACTTCGGCGTAGCGGTAACCGTGCGTTTCCGCATAGGCCTTCTGGTTGAGGCGAAGCAGCGGCAGTTGCGCCGGACTGCCGGTGAACTCGGTCACCAACGCCTTGCCCTGATACCACAGTGCCGCGCGCACATTTCCACTGACGACGAGCATGCCGGCGTGATCCTTGTCACCGGTGTTGTAGACCTTCGGCTGACTATCGTCCTCGCCGCTGTCGGTATCGCTCGGCGGCGGCACCGGCGTCTCGATCGTGTAGTCGTGCTTGTCGAACGTGAACGTGGCGGCGCTGACCGGCACCGCGATGCTGAACACGTAATCTTCCTCGCCCCAGTTCGTCGTGATCGTCATGCGCGGGCCGGCCTGGGTCAGCCCGGCCTTCTTGAGCGCAGCGTCGATCTCGGTCAAGGCCGTGCTGGTCGCATCGGCGACTTCATCGAGCGAGCGCTTGGCCTTGGTCGCAACCAGGAACACCGGCTTCGCCGTCACATCGGCGATGTCGATCTTCTGATCCTTGTAGTCGGTATTCGGGAAGCCGGCCAGCATCGCCGCAATATTGTTGAGGTCGGACTGAACCGTCTGCGCCGGATCGCCGTAGATGTACAGGCCGGCATAGCGAGAAATCAGGTTCCAGCCGTAGTCGGCGTCGAACGCCCAGTTGATCTTGACCGTGCGGCCGTTAGAGGAAGGTTCGAAATCGATCGCGAACTTCTTGTTCTCGCCGGTCCAGGGGTTGTCGACTGCCATTTCGACCTTGCTGTCCAGATCGCTCTTGGTGATCTCGTAGCTGCCATGGCCGACGCGCGGTGACGCGCTCGCCCACGACACCTTCGCGGTCGGACCGGACTCGGCGCCTTCCAGCTTGATCTGCACCTGCGGATCGAGACCGCGTACGGCGGCCCATTGCGGGAACCGGCGGAAGGTATTGACGGTGTCGTACACCTGGCGCAGCGGACTGGAAACCACAACCGAGCGCTCGACATGGCCATGGCTCGGCAGCAGCACGCCGATCACCACCGCCAGCACGAACACGATCAGCAGTGAAACCAGAATTTCGAGGATACGAATCATCCGAAGCATCTCCAGGGCGTCAGCCGTTACCGACGCAGGCGTCGGGACAACCGACAAGGCCGCAAACACCGCCCTTGCCAGTCCCCTTCCCGCACGCATGCGCGGCCCCGCGTACGCGGGACAAGACGCCGATGGTACTGGACTCCGGGTCGACCGCGCTACGCCCTGCCCCAGGCCAGCCCTCGGCAGCTATACGATCCCGAGTTCGAACGCCTTCAGCACCGCGCGCGTACGGTCGCGCACGCCGAGCTTGGACAGGATGTTCGAGACATGATTCTTTACGGTGCCTTCGGCCACACCGAGCGAGTTCGCGATTTCCTTGTTGCTGTAGCCGCCCGCCATCAGGCGCAGGATCTCGGTCTCGCGGTCGGTCAACGGGTCCGGGCGGTCGAGGCTGACGAATTCGTTGTGCATGCGCTCGAGGCCGGACAGCAGACGCTGCGTGACCACCGGGGCAACCAGCGAACCACCGGCCGCGACCGTCTTCACTGCGTCGACCAGCTGGTCCAGCGACACATCTTTCAACAAATAGCCGCGCGCGCCGGCCTTGAGTCCGGCCAGCACCAGTTGGTCGTCGTCGAACGTGGTCAGGATGATCGTCGGCGGCAACTGGTTCGAGGCCGCCAGCGCATTCAGCACGTCCAGCCCGGACAGGCCCGGCATGCGCATGTCGAGCAGAACGACGTCGGGCTTCACGCGTGGAATCGTCTCGACCGCCTGCGTGCCGTCGCCGGCCTCGGCGATCACGCGGATCGAATCGGACAGCTCCAGCAGCGAGCGGATGCCCTGCCGGACCAGGGTCTGGTCGTCGACCAGGCAGACTTCAATCATCCCATCCTTGTTCATGCGATGTTCTCCAAGGGCAACGAGGCATCGAGCGTGAAGCCCTGCCCCTTTCCGGTCACGATATCAAGACGGCCGCCGAACTGCGCCAGACGTTCGCGCATGCCGGACAAACCATTGCCCTGCTTGAACTGGAACGCGCCCTGGCCGTCGTCGCGCGCGTGGATCACCATCTGGCGGTCCTCGCTGCGCTCGAAGCACAGCCACAGGTTGCGTGCGCCGGCATGACGCACCGAATTGGTGATGATTTCCTGCGTGCAGCGCAGCAGCACCTGGGCGCGCTTCGGATCGTCGACGCTGAAGCGCGGCGGCAGCTCCAGATGGATCGCCAGGCCAGGCACGCCCTCGGTCAGGTTCTGCAGCGCCTGGGTCAAGTCGATGCTGTCGCCCTCGCGCAGTTGGCTGACGACTTCGCGCACGTCGCTGAGCAGCAACTTCGCGACCGACTGCGCCTGGCGCACATGCTCCTGCGCCTGCCCCTGCACGAGGTGGCTGGCCACCTCCAGATTCAGGCTCAATGCGGTCAGGTGATGGCCGACCAGATCGTGCAGCTCACGCGAAATGCGCATGCGTTCGCTGAGCCGGCTCGACTCTGCCAGCAGCGTGCGCGTCGCACGCAGCTCGGAATTCAACCGTCGCTGCTCCTCACGCGCCTCCACCTGCTGCTTGGTCACCAGCGCGGTGACGAAGGCGAGCACGATGAAACCGAGATACAGACTCGATTGCAGGAACGCGTCGCTGAGACTGAACACCGGCTCGCGGATGCTGGCGAAGACTGGCACGAGCGAGAAATTCTGCAGGATCATCCAGGCGATGCCGACGCGCAGCGGCAGCAGCCACGGCAAAACCACCGCGACGACCGCGAGCAGCAGCGCCGAGATGCCGCTCTGACTGAACCAGCCGATCGCGACGGCCATGCCGTTCAGCACGAACAACAGCGCAATCTGCATGCCGCGCCTGAACGGCGTGCGGCGGCGTTCGCCCAGATCGCTGGTCAAGTACCAGTAGACGATACCGAAAATGATGTAGCAGCCGAGCCACAGATGCACGTAGGCATTCGGCAATTGTTTCTGTGCAAGATCCTCGACCACGGTCTCGTAGCGCAGGAACGGCGTGCCGACGCTGGCGTACTGGAACAGGCCGGCGTAACGGAGCAGCTGGATATGATTGAACTGCGGCCACGACATGCGGGCATCATAGGCGCGCGACGGGCTTGCGTAACCTGTACGAAAGTAACGCCCGGCCCGGTGTGAGGGCGACCGTAACGCAGGCCATGAAGCGGAAGGATAAGCGGAGTGGGGTTTGCTGCCGCTCCACACGCAGCGCCGCAGGTGCGCCTCCCCTCTAACACTTCACTAACGATTCCGCCCGCCCGACGCCATGACCGCGCCGCGGCCACGTGCGATAATCACACCGATGCGATCGCCGCAGCGGCGAACGTGCAGTCCTCGACCCGGCACGGTCCCCGACGGAGCAAGACATGGCCTTAAGCATCCGCGACGTGCTGCCGCACGATCTGGATTCGGTGCTCGCGCTCAACAATGCTGCCGGCTCGACGATCCTGCCACTGGACGCCGCCGGCTTGCGCCCGTTGTACAAGCAAGCGAGCTACTTCCGTCTTGCCGAAGTCGATGGCCACATCGCCGGCTTTCTGCCGGCGATGCGCGAGGATGCCGACTACGACAGTCCGAATTTCCGCTGGTTCCGCGAGCGCTACCCGGCTTTCGCGTACATCGATCGCATCATCATCGCCAAGCCCTACCGCGGCCTCGGCCTCGGCCGCGTGTTTTATGCCGACGTGACCAGCTACGCCGAGACGCGTGTGCCGCTGCTCGCCTGCGAGGTGTTTCTCGAACCGCGCGACGATGTATCGGTGCTGTTCCACGGCACCTACGGCTTTCAGGAAGTCGGCCAGCAGACGATGCCGAGCAATGGCCGCCGCGTCTCCCTGCTGGCCAAGCCGCTCTGCAGCTACGCCTACGTGCAGCAGACCTACCTGCAGGCCGATGGCTTGCCCGATCTGCCCTGGCTGGCGGAGCGCGAGCGCGTGAATCCGCTGCCGACGGCGCGCGCCGCCGGTGGCGTCTGAGCGCCGCCTGCGATGACGGCTGCTCCGATCGGAACCCTCGAACCCGTCGCCGAAATCAAGTTCGGTCAGGTCGGCATCGCCAATCTGAAGTTGAAGCGGCTGGATGCGCCGACGCTCGAGGCCGAGCTGCGGGAGAAAGTAGCCAGCGCGACGAAGTTGTTCCTGCGTACGCCGGTCGTGCTCGACTTGAGCCATCTGCCGGCGCTGCCCGACCTCGACACCGTGCGCGACTTGCTCGAGCGCATCCGCGCTTCGGGCATGCTTCCGGTTGGCCTCTCCTACGGCACCAGCGAGAACGACGCGCTGGCGCAAGCGCTCGGTCTGCCGGTGTTTGCGAAGTTCCGCGCAGGCTATGAGCGCGCAGGCGCGAATGCGGAGCCAGCGGCGCCGGCAGCCGCGGCACGCGAGACGCCGCGACCGCCTTTGCGCGAGCCCACTCACGCCGAGCGCGCGACACCCCCACCGCCGAGCGCCGGCGCCGCCGCGACGATCGGCCAGTTGCACGACAAGCCGGTGCGCTCGGGCCAGCAGATCTATGCGCGCGGCCGCGACCTGATCCTGACCGCGCTGGTCGGCAACGGTGCCGAGGTCATCGCTGACGGCTCGATCCATGTTTACGGCGCACTACGCGGGCGCGCGCTCGCCGGTGCGCAAGGCGATGCGTCGGCACGCATCTACTGCCAGGAATTCCATGCCGAACTCGTCTCGATCGCGGGTCAGTACCGCGTGTTCGAGGATATTCCGTCGGAGCTGCGCGGCCATCCGGTGCAAGCCTGGCTCGACGGCGACCGCTTGTTGTTGGGCAAACTCGGTGCGCGCTGATCGGCGTCCGTGTCACATGCAAAAGGAGTTCCTCCATTGACTGAAATCATCGTCGTCACGTCCGGCAAGGGCGGCGTCGGCAAGACCACGACGAGCGCCTCGATCGCGGTCGGCCTCGCCAAGCGCGGCAAGAAAGTCGCGGTCATCGACTTCGACGTCGGCCTGCGCAACCTCGACCTGATCATGGGTTGCGAACGCCGCGTGGTCTACGACTTCGTCAACGTGATCCAGGGCGAGTGCACACTCAAGCAGGCCCTGATCAAGGACAAGCGCATCGAAACCTTGTTCGTGCTCGCCGCGTCGCAGACGCGCGACAAGGATGCACTGAGCAAGGAAGGCGTCGAGCGCGTCCTCAACGAGCTCACCGAGGAAGGTTTCGACTATGTGATCTGCGACTCGCCGGCCGGCATCGAGAAAGGCGCCAGCCTGGCGATGTACTTCGCCGACCGCGCGATCGTCGTGGTCAACCCGGAAGTTTCGAGTGTGCGCGATTCCGACCGCATCCTCGGCCTGCTGTCGAGCAAGACCCGCCGCGCCGAACTCGGCAACGGCGGTATCGAACAGCATCTGCTGCTGACGCGCTACAACCCCGAGCGCGTCGCTGGCGGCGACATGATGGGCATCACCGACGTCAAGGACATCCTCGGCATCGAAGTGCTCGGCGTGATCCCGGAATCGTCCGGCGTGCTGACCGCTTCGAACGCCGGCGTGCCGGTGATCCTCGACGAAGCCTCCGATGCCGGCCAGGCCTATGCCGACGCGGTCGCACGCCTGACCGGCGAGCAACGGCCGATGCGCTTCATCGACGCGCAGAAAAAAGGCTTCCTCGCGCGCATCTTCGGGAGCTGACCATGGGACTTTTCGATTTCCTGCGTTCGCGCCCGAAGAACACTGCGTCCGTCGCAACCGAACGCCTGCGCATCATCGTCGCGCAGGAGCGCGCCGCCGGCGGCCGCCCCGACTATCTGCCGCTGCTGCGTCGCGAGCTGCTCGAAGTGATTCGCAAGTACGTCAACGTCGATCCCGACGCGATCGACATCCACGTCGAGCGCGATGGTGACAGCGAGGTGCTGGAACTTTCGGTCGCGCTGCCCGAAAAGCAGACGGCGGGTGCGGCGGCGGCAGCAGCCGGCGAAACCTGAAGCCCGCCGGTGGTGCCATGAACGCCGACACCGGCGTGCTGACACTCGCCGGGATCGCCATGTCCGATGCGCGCGCGCTATTGGCGCGTCATGGACTTGTCCTCGTGCAGGTGGATGCCAACGCGCCGATTCCGGCGACCTATTGGGGCGAACCCGAAGCCGGCGTGATCGCGAACGCGGTCTATGCGCGCGCCGACACGCCGGTGCATTCGCTGCTGCACGAGGCCTGTCATCTGATCGTCGCGTCGCCGGACCGACGCGCGGCGATCCATACCGACGCGTCCGATTCGCAGGCCGAGGAAGACGCAACCTGCTACCTGCAAATCCTGCTCGGCGACGAGCTTGCTGGCGTCGGCCGTGAACGCGTGATGTGCGACATGGACGCCTGGGGCTACACGTTCCGCCTCGGTTCCACGCGTGCGTGGTTCGAGAACGACGCAGACGACGTGCGCGAGTGGCTCGCCTGTCGCAGCCTTCTGCCCGTCGGAAGAATTCCGGTGTAGCGCTGCCGGAATGCTTCCCGGACTTTCGGTCTCGAGTGATGCGCAGCGTCAGCAGCGTGCCGACGATGCGCATCGGGCACGCCGATTTCATCGGCACCTCAGTCCGGCCTCGCTTCACGCTGCATGTGCGCGCGGCCATCGGCGCCTCGCACGACACGAATATCGTAGTGCGCGCCGCGAAACGCGATGCGCTGCAGCGTCAGCGATGTCCATTCCGGCGGCAGCAGCGGCGGATAGACTTCGAGCAGGCCCTTGCTCTCGATGCGCAGGCCGCTGAAACCATAGATCAGGTTCTGCAGAAAGCCGGCCGAAGCGGTGACGAAGTAGCCGCTGTTGTTGTTCGCGGTTTCGGTGCGCACGTTGTACGGCGCCTTCAAAACGTCGCCAGTGAAATTGCGCTGCAGCCAGCGCACGGCATTGTCATCGTCGCCATTCATTGCGGCAGCGATCGACATTGGCGCGAGTCCCATGCTGTTCGGATCGTGCTGCGAGGCGAGGATGGGCCGCAGTGCGCGCTCGTAGTCGTTGCGTCGAACCGTCGCGCTCATGGCGAGATCGAGCGAAGGCAGCGCGAGCATCGGCAGCGAACTGCCGCCCCAGGTATCGATGTCGTGCGCAACGCTCGCGTCGAATTCGAGATGCTGCTGGTCGGGCGCGGAAAACGGCACGTAGATTTTTTCGGCGACTTCACGCCAGCGCGGATCGGCGCGCGCACCGGCAAGCGGCGCCAACTCGGTCGCGATCCGCAGCGCCTTGGCGGCGGACACGTTGGTGAAGGTGTCATTCGGCACGTCGTTGTAGTCCTCGTCGACCGAGGTGACGTGGTGGATCTCATAGCGTCGCGCAAGCGGATTCCAGACAGCGCGGCTGGCCCAGAACTCGGCGACATTGCGGATCACCGGCCAGCCCTTTCGACGCAGCCATTCGCGATCGTGTGTCGCCAGCCAATACTGGTATTGCGCGATCGCGACATCGGCATTGACATGGATTTCCCGCTCGCCGAGCACGTAGGCGAAATGTGGCGTCTGCTCGCTGCCATTCTCCGGATCGGCTTCCCACGGATACATCGCACCACGCAGTCCACGTGCACGCGCACGTGCCTGCGCGGCATCGAGCGTATGCGCGCGAAAATTCACCAGCGACTTCGCGCGCTGCGGATGCAGCAGCAACAGGGCCGGGAAGATCCAGGTGTCCGAGTCCCAGAAGGTGTGACCGGCATAACCCGGGGTCAACGCACAGGCGCCCATCGGCCAATCGGTATCGGCGGTCGATGTCGCGAGCAGGTAGTACAGGTCCGAATGCACGGCCTGCTGCGCACGCGGATCGCCCTCGATCACGATATCGGACTTCCACAGCTCGCTCCATGCGGCGGCATGCTCACTGCGAAGCATTTCGAAGCCGCGTGCGCGGGCCGCACGCGCCAGCGCGAGGTCGGCCGTTGCATCGCCGCCCCAGCGGTCGCGAGACAACGCGACGTACTTCGAAAACGTATAGCGCTTGCCTTTTTCGACTGCGATGCGCAGATCGAGGGCGAGCCGGTACTCGCTGCGATAGAGTTTCGCCTCGACCGGCTGCACGCCTCGCGGCAGCTCAACCGCCGCAGCCTCCGCCATTGCCAGCCCCTGTTCGGCGCGGCCATCGACCTGCAGCGCCAGATCCTGCGCATCGCCGTCGACGGCCGTGGCGTGCACGGTTCCGCGATACCACAGCGCGGCGCGATCGGGCGTCGCCGGCGGCAACGGTTCCAGCTTGAGTGCGTGCGCGGCGACGGCTTCCTGCATCTGATCGCCGCTCAACACGGCCAGTGGCAGGCGTGGTGCATACGGCGCCCATAGATTGAGTGCAAACGACAATTCCACTTCACCGTCGAAATCCGGCGTCAGCGTCAGTCGTGTCGCAGCAAGGTGCGGATCCGCCTGGCTGGCGAATGTGACGACTTCGATGTCGGTCGTCTTGCCGTGGTCGAGATAGCGATAGCGCGTCGTCAGCGTCGCTTCGTGCAGGTCGAGCGTCTGCCGGTAGTTCTGCAACGTCGCGTCATCGACATGCACCTGGTTGAGCCAGAAGTGGCCCGCGCGCGAGGTGCCGGTCGAATAGTCGATCTCGGTCCAGCCAGGCACCGCTGCGGGACGCGAGAAATCGTCCTTGGCATAGTCCATCAGCCCGACCATGTAACCGAGATTGCCCTCGGTGCCCCGCGGGGCGGTCAGCGTGGAGAAATAGCCGTTGGCGAGATAGCCAGGAAAATAGGCATCGAAATCCTTCGAAGTCGCTTCCAGAACGAAACTCGGATCGGGCGCGGCGAACGCGGGCGGCCCGAACAACACGATCACAAGGACACCCCTGGCCAGCGGTTTGCTGAGAAACTTCATCGACACTCTCCGCCATGACTACAGGCAACCTTCGTAGGCGCCGTCACGCGACGGCGCATTCAATCGGCAGGATCGATCACAGCGCCTTGCGCGTCAGCCTCGCCTTGCCGGTGGCATCGCGATCGATCGTGATGTCGTAGCGCTTGCCGCGAAAGCTCACGTCGCGCAGCTGCAGCGAATTCCAGCCCGGCGGCAGCGCAGGCGGATACGCTTCGACGAGACCCTGGTCCTCGATGCGCAGGCCGGAAAGGCCATAGATGAAGCTCTGCACGAAGCCGGCGGATGTCGCGAGGATGTAGCCGGCATTGTTGGCGACAGTTTCCGTGCGCACGTTGAACGGCGGTTTGAGGAAACCGACCAGATTGCGCTGGATCCATTCGCCGGCCATCTTCGCATCGCCAAGTTCAGCCGCGCCGACCGCGAGCATGACCATCATCATCTCGTTCGGATCGTCGCCATGGACCTTGAGTTCGTTGAGCTGGAAGTCGAAATCGTTTCTGCGTACCTGCGGCGACATCGGCAGGTCGAGGTTCGGATACATCAGCCAGGCGAGCGAAGAACCCATCCAGGTGATCTTGTCGTGCGGCACGCTCTCGTCGAAATCGAGATGGCGTTGCTCGTCCTGCTTGAACGGGATGTACATCTTGTGCGCGACGTCGGCCCAGCGCGGGTCGGCTTTCGCGCCGACCGCACCGGCCGCCTTGATCGCGATCTCGAGCGCCTTGCGCGCGGCGGCATTGGTGAACGAATCATTAGGGACGTCGTTGTAGGCCTCATCCGGCGAAGTGACGTGATGAATCTCGTAGCGGTCATGCGCCTGGTCGTAGGTGACGCGACTGACCCAGAACTCGGCGATCTCGCGGATCACCGGCCAGCCATTGTTCTTCAGCCAACCCTTGTCGCCGCTCGCGAGGTAGTACTGCCATTGCGCGATGGCGATATCGGCATTGACGTGAATTTCGCGATAGACCTCGTAGGCGAAATGCGGCGTGTGGTCGGCACCGGTTTCAGGATCGGCCTCCCACGGATACATCGTGCCGCCGACGCCGTATTGGCGGGCCCGCGCGCGCGCAGGTTCCATCGTGCGATGGCGGAACATCACGATCGGCTTGGCGCGCTCGGGATGCAGCAGCAGCAGCGATGGAAACACCCACGAGTCCGAATCCCAGAACGCGTGGCCGGCGTAGTTCGGAGTCAGCGCGCAGGCGCCCATCGGCCACGCCGTGCCGACCGTCGTGTTCGACAGCAGGTAGTACAAGTCCGAATGCAGGGCCTTCTGCACGTTCGCGTCGCCGTCGATAACGATGTCGGATTTCCACAGCTCGGCCCATGCCGCCCGATGGGCATCGCGCAGCGTGTCGAAGCCGACACTGCGCGCGGCACGCGCGAGTGCCAGCGTCGCCTTCGCATCGCCGCCCCAGTCGGCGCGCGACATCGCGACGAACTTGGTGAAGGTATAAGTCGTTCCTCTATGCAGCTTGACGACGAGGTTGAGCGAGAGCTTGTTGGGACCCTTCTCGAGTGTCGACCTTTCGACGTCCAGACCCTGCGGCAGCGAAATCGTGGCCGCCTCGGCCATCGTGAGGCCCCGCTCGGCGCGCCCGTCGAGCCATAGCGCAAGATCCTCGGCGTCGCCATCCGCGCCGCCGACTCGCGTCACGCCGTGGTACCAGACCGCATCGCGATCGGACATCGGCACCGGCTTGTTATCGAGCGTCTGCCCGCTCGCTATCACCGCGGCGATCATCTCGTCGCCGCTCATCGTGCCGATCGGAAAGCGCGGCGCGTGTTCGCTCCACAGGCGGATCGGAAACGTGATCTGCACGCTGCCGTCGAACTGCGGCGTCAGCGAAAGCTGCGTCGCAGCAAGATGTCCGTCGGCCTGATCGACGAAGGTCGTCACTTTCACGTCGGTGGATTTGTTCGCGTAGGCGAAGCGATAGCGCGTCGTCAGCGTCGCGTCGTGCATGTCGAGCGTCTGCGCGTAGTCCGTGAAGATCTGCGGCGCGATACGCGTAGAGTTGAGCCAGCCGCCGCCGGGGTTGTAGTCGATCTCGCTCCAGCCCGGGATTGCGGCGGGCCGCGCGATATCGTCCTTCGCATAGTCCATGAACGCGACCATGTAGCTCATAGTCGATTCGGTGCCGCGCACCGACGTCATCGTTGAGAAATAGCCGTTGGCGAGATAGCTCGGAAAATAGGTCTCGAAGTCTTTCGATGTGGCCGTCATCAGGAAGCTCGAATCAGTTTCAGCGTGCGCCTGCGTGACAAGGCCCGCTGCGAGCAGCGAAAGGCAAACGGCGGGCATGCGGCGGAATTTCATCGACTCTCCCGAATTTCTAATGCAGCGCCGTGCTGGCGCGGCTGATGGTGAGGAAGCAGCTCTTGTCGAAACGGAGCTTGATCTGCTCGGGCCCGATCTCGGATTTCCTGATGGGCAGTACCTGCGCGGCGCCACTGCCGCTGCCCGAGAAATAACTGCGCACGACATCGGAGACCAGGCCGGTTCCGTTCGTGCCAGATCCGCCCGAGCCGGTCGCGGCGCCTGCGCCATTCAATGGCTGCTGCGAGGGGCCGAGTACTCACAGGAAAATCTGCCCGTCCTCCGGCAGGGTCACGCGCTCGGTGGTGCTGGTCTGCCCTTCGCGCGTGGTCGGCACGGCCTTCGCCAGATGGATCGAGCGGCAGTCCGTGTCGCACATGCCAAGCGCAACGAGCATGCCGGGCTCGGCCTTGAAGCTGTGGATCTCGATCACGTCGCCCTTGTTCAAGGCCTGCACCGATTGCACCACAGCCGGATTGTCCGGGTACACGGCGAACTCGGTCGGCACGGCAGCGCTCGCGGCAAGACGTCCCGCGGCGAACATCAGCACGGCGGCCTTGCGCTTCATGTGCGCCGCCGCCGACTCGACCTCTCGCGACCTGAGAAGGATGCAGCGATCATTTCGCGCCGAGGCCTACCGTTGCGGGCGCAACCACACCGGCGCGATCGATCTCGCGCTTGAAAAAGTACAGTGCTATGAGCACGAGCGCCATCGGCACCAGCGAGAAGTAAAACGCGCGGATGCCGTCGAAGTTCGAGAAGACGATCGCGGTGATGCGCGAGCCGAGCGTGCCGCCGAGCGCGGAAAAAACCACGATCAACCCGGTCATCGAGGCATGCAGCGATTTCGGCAGCGAACTCAATGCGACCGAGTTGATGACCGGATAGATGGGCGCCATCAGCAGGCCGATCAGGGGAATCAGGTAGGCGGCGATCGGCGCGTTCAGCCAGCCGATATCCGGGCGTGCGATCACATCACGCGCCAGCGGCAATGTCGCGACGACCAGCACGCCCATGCCGACCACGCAGAGGTTGAGCAGTACATACCAGGGCATGCGGCGCAGCACCTGGCCGGCGACGATCCGCCCGAGCGCCGTCGCGCCGGCGAGGATGCTGGCGAGCTGGATGCTCATCGCATGCGGCAGCTTGAGGATCTCGTTGTTGAATGTCGGTAGCCAGGTGCCGAAGCTTTGCTCGATCAGCACATACAGAAATGCCGAAATCAGAAACACGAAAACCAGCGGCCGCACCACCAGTGCGAACATCTCCGAGCCGGTTTGCGCAATCGATTTCGGCTCGCTGCTGCGCGCGGCGGACTCGTCCAGCTGCGACGTGGCGAGCAATACCAGTACCAGCGCGCACAGGAGCGCGAGCAGCCAGTACACGTTGAACCACACGGGATCGGCCGGCCGCACCGGATCGACGAATGCGCTGAACAACCAGTTGCCCGCCAGCACGCCGACCATGAACAAGCCTTCGATGGTGTTGGTCAGACGTGAATGCTCAGCCTTGTCATGCGTGAGCAGGCCGATCGAGGAATACACCGCCACCTTGGTCAGCGCGAACGAAACGCCGATGCAGGCAAACAGCAGTTCGGCAGTATGGAAAGTCGGGTGCAAGCGCATCAGCACACAGGCGCTGCCGACAATCGCGAGTCCGAGCATCATCGCGCGGCGATAACCGAACAGCGGCAGGAACGAGGCGACCAGGAACGAGGTCAGCGCGATGGGCAGATCCTTGAACAATTCGAGCAGACTCGCCGTCGGCTTGTCGACGCCGAACGTCGCGATCGACTGCAGGATCACCGTGCCGACGCTGTTGAGCAGGATTGCGAACACGATGTAGCTGAGTGCCAGCGCGGCGATCATGCGGAATCGGTTCATCGGCCTTGCGTCCTCGATAGCGGAATCCAGCCGTGAATCTGCGCTGCTTGCATGAAGCCCGGCAGCAATGCGAGGTTGCCTGGCCGGAAAAAAGGTCCGGATCGCCGTTGGATACGATCCGGACCACGCGGGGCAGCTACTCTCGCATCATCACACTTCTTAGAACTTGTACTTCACCTGGAAATTGACTTCGCGACCTTCCAGCGGACGCGCCAGGATCACGCCACCGGTGCCGAGCGCACTGCCGAAGATGCGCGAGTTGCTCTCGGTCAGACCCAGCTCATCGGTGATGTTGGTGCCCTGCAGACGCAGCTCCCAGTTCGCGCCGATGTCGGCGATGACGCCGAAGTCCAACGTGTCGTAGGTGCCGAGCTGCTGCAGGCCGGAAATATCCTGCGTATGCGCACCGACGTGCGAGTAGGTCAGGAAACCCGTGAGGTCGCCCCAGCCCATCGGAATGGTGTAGCCCGGCTGGACGAAGAAGCGGAATTTCGGCTGACGCTGCAACTGCACGCCGTTGATGAACGCGCACTGCGAGTTGCCGAGGATGTCCGTGTACGGGATGCACGCGTTGTAGTGCGAGTAGTGGCCGTCGAGGTAGTTGCCGGTGAACTGGATCTTGAACCGCTCGATGGGCGTCACGATTGCGGTGACGTTGACGCCCTTCGAATCGGCGCCGTAGATGGCCTGCGCACCGTTCGGCACGCCGGACGAGTCGCTCGGCTGGTAGATCAGGCCGCTGAACTGCTTGTGGTACACGCTGATGTCGGTGAACAGCCAGTCGGACTGGTACTTGAAGCCCATTTCGTAATTGCGGATCTTCTGCAGTGGCGGCGTGTTGCCGGTGGTATTACCGCGCAGCGAGTTGTCGAAGTCGCCGAAGTGGCCACCCTTGTTGGCGCGGGCGTACACGCTCATGTTGCTGGCCACCTCGTAGTTCGCACCGACCGTCCATGAGGTATGCGTTTTGTCGTAGTTGGTGACCGCGAACGTGCCGTTGCAGACTGGAACGCTGTTGTTGTACAGCGTCAACGGATTGCCATCCGTATCGACGTTCGTCAGGTTACACACCCTGTTTGTCGCATCCTCGTTCTCCAGGCGTGCCGAGGCATCGAACAACCAGCGGTCGACGCGCCACGAATCGGACAGGTAGAACGCCTTGTTGGTCGCGTTGCCGCGCTCGGTGATGTTGTAGCCACCGTTGTCGAGGAAGCCCTGCGGATCGGTCAGCTGGTAGACGTTGCCGTTCTGCGTGTAGTTGACGATGATCGGCTTCGCGTTCGGCGTGTTGGTCATCAGCATCTGGTTGCCGAGCGCCCACTTGTCGTTGTCGGTGTAGTGAGCGAGGTACAGGCCGGCGGTCAGCGTGTTGCCGTCGAAAATCTCCTTGCTCAGACGGAAATCGTTATTGAGATTCTTCAGGTTCTTGTGGATGTACCACCAGCCCTGGTGGATCACGCTCTGGTTCGGATCGACCGCCGTGCCGTCCTTGTAGTGCGCGTCGACCGGCGTACCGGCCGGCAGCCCGATGGTATCCGAGTCGAGCGGCGCGCCAGTGGGGCTGCAGAACTGTGGGTTCTGCACGTCGTGGCAGCCATACAGATAGTAGTTGAGCGGCTTCGGATTGCTGCCCGAGAACAGCGCATTGGTATCCATGTCGCCGCCGCTGTAGAGGAACTTGTCCGAGATCGTCCAGCCGCCACCGAAGTCGTAGTCGAAGTTGCCGCCGAGGAAGTGCATCTTCGCGCCGCGGCCATTGGCGAGGTCGGCATTGGTGCCGCCACCCGGATAGCCGGCGAGGAACACGTGCTGGATATCGCGGCCGTTGTAGGTGCTGGTCAACGGATCGAAACCCGGATACTCGGAGAAGCTGTCGCTGCCTTTTTGCAGCAGCGGAATCGGCGTGATGAACTGGTTCTTGTCGTCGAGGTAGCGCCCGTACAGCATGAACGAGCCGTTCGCGAAATCGTGCGTGATGGTCGCGGTGAACTGGCCGCCATCGTCGGCCGGGAAGCCCGGATCGCGCACGCCATCGGACTTGCGATAGAAGCCTCCGACGCTGCCGTACCAGTCATCGGCGAGCTTGAAGCCATAGAACCCATCGAGCCGCCACAGGCCTTCGGAGCCGTAGGTGACGCCAATGTCGCCGGACGGCGTGTCGGTGCCCTGGCGCAGCAGGAAGTTTGCGGTCGCGCCAATCTGGCCGTCGGCGAAGACGACGGACGGACCACCCTGCAGGATTTCGACGCGCTCGATCGTGTCATCGAGGCGTATCGCCGAGGTCGTCTCGAAGAACGACAGCGTCGGCATGCCGTAGATCGGCGAACCCATCAGCAGTGCGGAGAAATACGGCGCATCGCCGCCGCCGGGGAAGCCGGCAATCTCGATGTTCGCGCCGGTCTGGCCGCCGCTGGATTCCGGCCAC
The DNA here is from genome assembly GCA_040005635.1 of Dokdonella sp. Taxonomy (GTDB): domain Bacteria; phylum Pseudomonadota; class Gammaproteobacteria; order Xanthomonadales; family Rhodanobacteraceae; genus Dokdonella_A. The sequence goes on from JBDTYM010000006.1 coordinate 50,217, forward strand.
AAGCCGGGCGCGATCTTCAGCAGATCCGCCGTGCTCTTCGGATTCGCCTGCTTGATCTGCTCGAGGTTCGCCGACGTGATCGTATAGCTCGCGTCGATCTTCTTGACGCCGCCGCTGGCCGCGGCACCGGTGACGACGATGCCTTCGAGCGACTGCGTATCCTTGCTGGCCGCATCGTCCGCCTTCTTGGCCGGGGCGTCGGCACCGGCGGGCGCCTGCGCCTGTGCGGGGTCGGTGGCGGTCGCCTCGTCGGCCCACACCGCGTGGGATGCGAGCGCCGCTGCGATGGCGGTGCTGAGTACAACTCTGGACAACGTCTGGCGTTTCATACCTTTCCCTCCCAAGATGGTGGATCGACCTCGTCTGTCTTATCTGCAGCTTGCCGGGCGCAGCGGGTTCGCCATGGCGAGCAACCCCTACACCGCAACCGGCGGTGAAACAAAATCTTCGATTCGAAATCCGGCAAGGCCGGGCAGTACGGCATCCGCCTGCACGAGTGCGACGGCATCGCCAATCCCGAGCGCCGCCATCCCCGCGGCCTTGATCGCGGCGACGCCGGCCGCCGCGTCCTCGATGCCGAGGCAGTCGCCCGCTGCGACACCGAGTTCATGCGCGACCTTCAGAAATATCTCGGGATCGGGCTTGGCGCGCGCGATACGATTGGCGTCGGCGACATAGTCGAACAGTCCGGCAATGCCGAGCCGTTCGAGGATCAACGCCGCATTCTTGCTGGCCGAAGCGAGTCCAGTGCGCAGGCCGGCCGCGCGTGCGGCGCGCAGCACATCGAGCGCTCCGGGCAGCAACTGCTGCGGTCCGACATCGGACAGACCGGCGCGGTAGTAGCCGTTCTTGCGCTCGGCCAGCTCGCGTTTCTCGGCCACGGTGAATACTCGCGTAGCGCGTTCGAGGATGATCTCCAGCGAGGCATCGCGATCGACGCCTTTCAGGCGTTCGTTGACCTGTTCGTCGAACGGCACGCCGATCTCGTCGGCGAGCCGCTTCCAGGCGATGTAGTGCAGACGCGCGGTGTCGGTGACGACGCCGTCGAGATCGAAGATCAGCGCCTTGAATGGCTGCGGGAAAACGACGCCGCGTGACGGCTCGGCTTCGCCCGAATACGCCAGCGGCCGCACGCACGGCGCGTCCACGACGAGGCGGACCCGGCTGCCGTCGTGTTCGATCTCGAGCGCCTCGCCGGCAAGCAGCGTGTAACGCACGCCTGCAGCATCGACCTTGAGCTGCAAGCGGCGCCCCTGCCAGACCATGCCGAAGCGATAGCCCTGCCAGACCGCCGGGAGGGTGGGCGCGAACGTCAGCCGGCCTGCAACGATACGCAAGCCGGCGAAACCCCAGACCAGGCCGAGCCAGCTGCCCGCCATCGCGGCCATGTGCACGCCGTGATGCGTATTGCCGTGCAGATCGTCGAGATCGACGCGCGCGGTATCGAGAAAATAGCGATACGCCTTGTCGGCATAACCGACCTCGCTGGCGAGCACGCAGAACGTCGATGCCGACAGCGTCGAGTCGTGCACGGTGACGCGTTCGTAGTAGTCGAAATTGCGCCGCTTGCGCTCGCGGTCGATGCCTTCGCCGGCCAGCACGAGCGCGAGCACGACATCCGCCTGCTTGCACACCTGGTGCCGATAAATCGTCATCGGGTGATAGTGCAGCAGCAGTGGATAGCGATCGGCCGGCGTCGCCTTGAAGTTCCATACCGGCTTGTCGAGGAAGGTATCGTCCTGCGGGAATACGCCGTAGCGCTCGTCGCTCGGCAGGTACATCGTCTCCGCGGCGAGCGACCAGTCCTCGATTTCCTCGTCGGCCAGACCAATGCGCGCGCACAGACCGGCGTAACCGGCCGCATGCTCGGCAGCGAACCAGCCGGCCACCTTGACCGCGTGCCGCAGGTGCGCCTGTGCCATGCGGTTGGTGTAGTAGTTGTTGTCGACCAGTGCCGTGTATTCATCCGGACCGGTCACTTCGTGGATGCAGAACGCACCATTGCGACGGGCGTTGAAATGGCCGATGTCGAGCCAGATGCGCGCGGTCTCGAACAGCACTTCGGCCCCGCCCTCGACGAGGAACGCCTGGTCGCCGCTGGCATCGACATACAGGCGTATCGCGTAGGCGATCGCCGCGTTGATGTGGTACTGCGCCGATCCGCCCGGATAGTAGGCCGAGCATTCGTCGCCACTGATCGTGCGCCAGGCATACAGCGCGCCGCGCGAGTGATTGAGCTCGCGCGCGTGCGTGCGGGCATGGCCCAGCGTACGCAGCCGGTATTCGAGCATGCCGCGCGCGAGTGCCGGTGCGGTGAGCGCGAGGACCGGCAGCACGAAGGCTTCGGTGTCCCAGAAATAATGCCCTTCGTAGCCCTCGCCGGTCAGGCCTTTCGCGGCCGTGCTGGTGCGGCCGCCGCGGCCGGTGGACTGCAGCACGTGGAACAGGTTGAAACGCAGTGTCTGCTCGATCTGCGCATCGCCATCGATCGCGAGGTCCGCGTCGCGCCAATAGGCTTCGAGTCCGTCACGCTGGGATTGCGCGATCGCACCGAAACCGAGCGCGTCGGCAGTGGACAGCTCGAGCGCGACTTCGTCGAGCAGGGCCTGCTCGGTTTTCGCGGCGCCTTGCGTCCACGCGTAGGCGACGAACTTGTCGAGCGCCACGCTGCCGCCAGGCGCGAGCGTGCCGTCGAAGACCTGGCGTGCCGAATCGGCGTCGGTCTCGCTGGATGCGAGCGCGAGCACGTCGCCATGGATGCGATGGCGCTGCGCGCAGGCAACGGTGATCCCGCTGACCCGGGTGCTCTGCAGCATCGATGCCACCTGTGTGTCCGCGCCGACGGCACGCGTCGTCATGCGGTCGCCGGCGCCGGCACCGATGCGCGGATCATCGCCTTGCGCGGTGGCGCGGCGCGCGCCACGGATCGAAGACTCGAGCTGGATCGAACCGGCGTAGTCGATCGAAGCGACCCGGAAACGAATGCACAACAACGCCGCATGCGCGAACGGAACGATGCGTTCCGCCGCGATCTCGATCGTCGCTCCCGCCGATGTGCGCCAGCGCAGGCGGCGCGAGACACTGCCGGCGCACAGATCGAGCGCGCGTTCGAAATCGAGCGCCTCGCCTTCGTCGAAATTGACGGCCTGCCCGCCCAAGCGGATCGCGATATGCGTGCCATCGGCGACGGGCACGCGCGTATCGGTCGTCTGCGCAAACCCGGAATGACGTTCGTGATATTGAATCGAAGAACGCTCCCACACTTCGGCCAGGTAACTGCCGTCGCCAGGCGCGATCTGTTCCTCGAAACTGCTGCGCACGCCGAGCGTGCCATTGGCCAGACAATAGATCGCTGCATCATGCGCCGCACGCGCCGGATCGAAGTGGTTCTGCACGACGCGCCACGGGTCCGCAGCCGGCACCTCCGTGCCCGCAGAGGCGGCCGCTTCGACCGCGCCGACACCGATGCCACCATCGGCGGTCAACGGCATGCCCGCACGCACTGTCGAAAGTCACGCGTGGGTGCGGCCTGTGACACCGAATGCATACCGGTGCGATTGCGCATCGATCTTCCCTCCCTTATCTGCGACCGCGCGTGGCTGCCGTTGCCGCCCGCTGCGTGTCGTTCGGCGCGCACGATAGGCGCGATTGTTACCGATATCAAGATATCGGTAACAATTAGTTTGAAGCCCATTTGCGGCGGTGCCGCAGCGAGCGTGCCCGGTAAATTAGAAGAAACGCTCGAAGCTTGGAAAACGCCAGTCGGCGGCGATGGAAAAATGCACAAAGTCGCTACTGCATAGCAGCATCGGTCGGCAGGCGTCGAACCGAATCTCGATACCGCAGGCGGCCACGCGAAGCCGTCAGGTCGAGCGCACCACCAGCGAGGTCGGCAGCGTCTCCGAGCGCGCACGCTTGCCGTCGATCAGTTGCAGCAGCTTGCGCGCGAGCAGCACGCCGCCGTCATGCCAGCTCTGATGAATCGAGCTCAGCGGCGGGATGAAACTGGCGCCCAGCGGCGTATCGTCATAGCCGATCACGGAGATGTCGTCCGGCACCCGCGCGCCGTGCTCGAGCAGCGCGCGGATGGCGCCCATCGCGAGCAGATCGTTGCAGGCGAAGATCGCATCGACGCGTGCTCCCTTGCCGCGCGCAAGCAACATCTGCGTGGCTTCGGCGCCGGCCGCCATGGTGAACGCGTCGCGGCGCACGACTTCGGTTTCCAGCCCATGGCGGGCGAGCGCATCGCGAAAACCGGCATAGCGTTCGGCAATCTCCATGTGATCGAGATCGCCGAGGAAGACCGCACGGCGACGTCCGATGGCGACGAAGCGATCCGCCGCCAGCGCACCGCCCTCGCGATTGTCGCTGCCGACGACAACATGACGATCGCCCGCGCGCCGCGCGCCCCACACCACCATCGGCAGGCGCCATCGATCGAGCAGGTGCACGGCATCGTCGTGCGCGCCCTGGCCGAGCAGGATCACACCGTCCGCCGCCTGCAGCGCGGGCGTCACCGCCGATTGTCGCGTCGTCAGCAGTACGCTGTAGCCGACCGAAGTCAGCTCGTGCGAGATGCCGCCGAGAATCTCCAGCGGATACGGGCCCGACAGCGGCCGCGATGCCGAAGGCGTCATCTCGACGACCACCGCGACGGTATGACTGCGACGCAGGCGCAGATTGCGTGCGCTGACATTGAGCGTGTAACCGTGCTTCGTCGCCAGTGCGCGAATGCGATCGCGCGTCTGCGCGTTGACCAGATCGCCGTCGCCGAGCGCGCGCGAAATCGTGATCTTCGATACGCCGGCAATCCGCGCGAGATCGGCCATCGTCATGCGCGAGGCCGACTGCGGCGAAGGCGAGCGCGCCGCGGTTGGACGTTTGGCGATTTTCTTCAAGCGCAACTCCCTCTGACGCACGCGCCGAGCCTAGCAGATCATCGAGGCGCGCCGCGCCAGGTTGCATGCATGCCGGCGAACGCGGAGGTCCGCGCTGCCTGCCCCATGGCACAGTCACGTGCAAAGCCGCGCCGACGCCGGTCGGGTAGACATCGTCCTGCGCAGCCTTGGCAACGAGTGACCTGCCACAGGCTGCTCGCGTCACGCCGCCAACAGCTCGGCGCGCGCGCGCATCGGAACACCGCTTCGACCCTGCCGACGACCAGCGTGTTCGCGCATGCTGCCCGCGTCGACGCCGGCGTCACTGCCGGCGAAATCGACACGGCCAACGTCCCACCTCGCGAATCCGCTCCCGCCCGTGATCCCTCAGCGCAACGTCATCGAAACCCTGCCGCCGCGCGCGGCACGCCTGTTGCGCCGCGCGCTGCAATGGCTGGACGCGCGGGAGTTCGCGCTGGCCGAACGCAGTGTCGCCGAAGCGCTGCTACTGGCACCGGCGCAGCCGGAACTGCTGCGCGTGCAGGCGGCCGCGCTGCACGCGTTGGGCAACGCCGAACAGGCCTTGCTGCTGCTGCAGCAGGCGCATCGTGCATGGCCCGACGACGCCATCATCCTCAATCAGCTCGGCTGCGTGCTCGCCGAACGCGGCAACGACGCGGCCGCCGTTGCCACCCTGCGCCGAGCAGCGCGGCTCGCACCCGAGATCGCTGAGATCCGGGTGAATCTCGCGCATGCCCTGCGATGCACCGACGCCGGACGTCTGCCGGCGCCAGGTGCCCTAGCCTCCTTGCGCGACGTGATCGTGCAGGCCGAACGCCTTGCCGTCGACGGCCATATTGAGGCCGCAGTCGCGCATTATCGTGATGTGCTGGCCGACTTCCCGGACTGCGTGGCGGCCTGGAGCGGCCTGATCAACTTGAAGGCGCAGGCGCCGGATGCGCGCGACCTCGCTGCCCTCGCACGCCTGTACGAACGCGATGATCTCGGCGAGCAGGATCGCAGCACGCTGGGTTTCGCGTACGCGCTCGCACTCGAAGCGCAGCGATGCCATGCCGATGTCGTGCGCGTGCTCGAAGAAGCGTGTGCGCTGCGCAGGCGCTCGCTCGAGTGGAACGCCGCGACGGCGCGGCGGATCTCCGGGGCAATCGGCGCGGCATTCGCGGGGAAGCTCACGGCTGCCGCCGATCGCGAACTCGGCCACGAAATCATCTTCATCGTCGGCATGCCGCGCTCGGGGTCGACCTTGGTCGAACACATCCTCGCCGCACATGCCGAGGTCGAGGGCGCCGGCGAGATTGGCGACCTCGCACAGACCCTGCGCGACGAATCCCGGCGTCGTGGCATGCACTTCCCGTCGTGGGTGCCGACGGCGACGGCACCGGATTGGGAGCGGCTCGGGAGCGACTACCTGCAGCGTACGGCGCATTGGCGCCAATACCGCGCACGCAGCACCGACAAGTCCGCGCTGAACTGGCAACTGCTCGGCGCCGCACACGCCATGCTGCCCGGCGCGCGCATCGTGCACACGCAACGCGACCCGCTGGAAACCTGCTGGAGCTGCTACAAGCACGACTTTGGCATCGCGCAACCTTTCAGCTACGACTATGCCGAACTCGCCGCCTGCTGGAGCGATCACGAACATCTGATGCGGCAATGGCGCGCGCAGTTCGGTGCAGCGATCCACGCCAGCGAGCTGGAGCAATTGATTGAACACCCGCAACAGCGCATTCGCGCGCTGCTCGAGCATTGCGGTCTCGCGTTCGATCCCGCCTGCCTGCGCTCGCACGAGACGCGGCGTCGCGTCGTCACCGCAAGCGTCGCACAAGTGCGACGACCTCTCGCGAAGCCTACAGTGCGTGCGCTCGACTACGGCTCGCTGCTGGCGCCGTTGCAGGTCGCACTCGAGCACGCGGCACGGGACCATTGAACGCCGGTTGCCTTCCCCTGCAGCAAGGCGAGCTCAGGCAGGAGGTCGGCATACGCGCGCCAGCGACCGACCGAGCGCCGATATACCGGCTGGCGCGCCTGCCAGCGACTCGCGCTGGCGATCGTCGCGTCGACGGCCGGTGGCAGCGACGGCAGGTCCAGCCGCGACAGACGCAGGAATTCGAGTACGCGCTGCAGTTCGCGTGCCGGCGCTTTGACCACGGCCTCGTAGTCGACACGCAGGATATGCAGCGCCTCGTCGCGCGACCAATGCTGCATCAGACGTCGGTGGCCCTCGGCGAACGCAGCGATGTCGGCGAAGCCGGCGCAGAATCCGTAGTCGGCCTGCGCGAAACACTGCATCCAGAGCGACAACGCGGTATCGCGCGCGTCGCGCACGCAATGGATGATGCGGGCTTGCGGCAGCAGCTGCGCAACCAGACCAAGATGGCGGAAGTTGAGCGGGTCCTTGTCGATATAGCAGCACACGCGCGCATCGTCCTGGCGCAGGTGCGCGAGGTACAGCGCGGATGCTTCGCGCAGCGCGTCGATGTCGCCGCGCAAGTTCTCCTGCTCGAGCCGCTTCGCGATGACATCGAGCAGTGGCAGCTCACCGCGGTTGCGTATCTGCGGGTGCCGACCGAGCAGCTCGGCGAGCAGGGTCGTGCCGGTGCGTGGCAGGCCGACGATCAGGACCGGCACTGCATCGCCGTGCGCAGCGAGCCGTGGCAGCGCGCGCGTGTCGGCGATGGTCGCATCGACGCGCCGGCGCCAGGCGTCGGCCGACCAGGGACGCACTGCGCGTACGCTCCGATTGGCCTGCCGAAACGCGGTCGCCGCGGCTGCAAAATCGCCCACGTCGTCACAGGCCTTGCCGAACGCGAACAGCGTCGCGGTGCGTTCGCGCGCTGCGGTGCGCGTGCGCAGCAGGCGCCGCAACAGGTCGAAGTCCGGATGGAAGGGGTCGTCATAGCGTTGCGCGTGCGCGAGTCCGAGCTGGACCGCAGTCGCGGCCAGATCGACGCCCGCGTCGAGCGCGGCAAGGAAAAAATGGCGCGCCAGCTCGAAGCGACCGGTTTCCTGCGCGAGCATACCGGCGCGTGCGAGCAGGTTTGCATCGCGCGGCGTATCGAGCAGCTGACGCTCGCACAGCCACAATGCGCGATGCTGACGCCGGCAATCGATGACGAACTGCAGATAACGCGTGCGCCACGCGCAATCCGAAGTCGACGCATGCGCACGCTCCGCTACGTCGACGGCCGCCTCGATGCGACCTTGATCGCGCAGTACGATGGCCAACTGCAGCGCGACTTGCGCATGCGCCGGCTCCGCCGCGAGCAGATCGCGCAACATCGCTTCGGCAGCCTCTATCGCTCCGGCTTGCCACGACGCCACTGCCCGCTCGAAACGCCGCTGCGTGGTGTCGGCGACGGGCATCGCGGCGTTCATGCGGATCAGAACGTCAGATAGGTCGAAACGATGTACTTGTCGTTCGATCGCGGCGCGCGCCCGGCATGCTGGAACATCCAGTACGGCGGAAACATCAGCAGGCGTCCGCGCCGCGCTTCGATGCGCAGGCCGAGATCGCAGAACTCCGTCTCGCCGCCGTCGCCGACATCGTTGAGATACCAGAGAAACACCAGATAGCGATTCGTCGCCGCATCGATTGCGTCGAAATGCGGCTGAAAGCGATCGCCCGCAGCGGCGCGATAGCGCTTCATGCGCAGATCCTCGATGCGCGGTCGCTGCGGCACCGCAAGGGTCAGTCGCACGCGCGCGTTGTAGCGCTCGAGGTAGTCGTCCATGCGCGCGCGGAACGACTGCTGGAAGCCGATGTCGGACAGGCGCGTCACGTTGAGCTCGGTCCATGCACTGTCCGACAACGCCGGCTTGCAGTCGCGACCATTGCGTTGATGGAAGCGCGCGAGGCGCTCGAACGAGTCGATCATCGTCGCGCAGAAATCCGCATCGAGAGCCTCGTCGAACGTCTGCACATAGTCACGCAATTGCGTACCGAGCAGCGCTGCGGTGGTGTCAGCCGTCATAGTCCCAGACCTCGATCATCGGTTGCAGGATCGGCAGCGCGCCTTGCATATGCGCCGCGTAGCGACGCCAGCGGCCGAGCGCGTCGCTGTTCAAAGGTCGCACGACCTGCGCGTAACTCGGTGTGCTGATGTAACCCTTGCTGTGTGCGTGCTCGGCAAACCCGAGCATCGGCGTAATGTCCTCGATACCGACGAAAGCGCCGAGACGGGCCAGCTGCGCGGGCGGATCGGCGAGCAATGCTTCATGGCGCAGCGGCAGCCAGCGCGGCTGCAACATCTGTACATGCTGCTGCCAGAATTGCATCGTATTGACGTAGCCTTGTGCGAGCCGCGGCAGGCTCGTGCACAGCGCGATGAACGCCGGCAGGCGGAAGTTCTGCATATAGCAGCTGAGCACGACGTCGCAGGGATGGCGCAACGCCAGCACGATCGGCGCGTGCGGAAACAGGCGCACGATCAGCGGCAGATGCAGCAGGTTCAGCGGATTCTTGTCGACCAGACGTTGCCCCGCGCGCAGTTCGCGGGTCGCGCGCACGCGCGCGGCATAGGTCGCGCGCAACCGATCGCACTGTGCCTGCGTCAGGCGGTCGAGATCGTCCGGATAGCGCAAGCCGAGCGAGACCTCGATGTGATCGGCCAGCTCGGCGAGGTAGTCGCGTTCGTCGATCGAGGCGAGTTGGGGATGTGCATCGAGCATCTGTTCGAGCAGGGTGGTGCCCGAACGCGGAAAGCCGACCACGAAGATCGGCGACTCCTCCGCTGCGGGTGAGCGCAGACGTGGCCATGCGGCGACGCGGTTCGCGTCCAGTGCCCGCAGCGGCAGCGGCAGTGGCCGCGCCTGTGGCAACAGGTGCGGCGACAGGCTGCCGAGCAGACGCAACTGCAAGGCATGCGCCTCGTGCAGTGCCGCCATGGCCGCGTCGGCATCGCCAGTGCGATCGCAGGCTTGCGCCAGCGCGAAGTACAAGGCGGCGTTGCGCGATTCCGGCGCGTGTGCGTCCACGGCGCGCTCGAACCAACGTCGCGCCCGGCCGGCATCGGCATCGCGTGCGGCCAGCGCCGCGCGTGCCTCGGTGATGTCGTGGCGGAGTTCTTCATCGACCGCTTCGGCCGCCGGCAGCGTCGCCGCCAGCGCCGTGGCCTCTTCGACACGATTGCTGCGTTCGAGCAGCAGGACCAGGCGTACCGTCGCCTGCAGGGACGTCTCCGGCTCAGCGCGGGCGCTTTCGAGCAGGCCACGCGCAACGTCGGCATGATCGAGCAGGAACAACAGCCAGGCGAGGTCGCAGCGCTGCGGCGCATCCAGTCCGCACCATTGCGGCCACGCGGCAATGAGTTCCTCGGCGCTGAGGTTGTCGCCGCATTCGTAGCAGGCGAACGCGGCGCGGATACGCGGCTCGGCCAGCTCCGGCGCGCAGCGGACGCTTTCGAGCAGGCACGTACGCGCCGCCGCGAACTTGCCACGCTGCATCAGCAGATAGCCGTGGTTGAGCTGCACCGCGGCATCGCCAGGGGCGAGTTCGCAGGCGCGCCGATGCGCGTCTTCGGCATGCTCGAGGTCGCCAGCGGCGCGCAAGGCGAGGCCGAGATTGTTCCAGTGCTGCGGCACGCGCGGGCACAGGCGCGCAAGCTTGGTCAGCGCCTGCACCGCTTCGACGTGCCGGTGTTGTGCCTGCAGCGCGAGTCCAAGCAGAGTCAGCGCGGCCTCGTCGTCCGGCTCTTCGAGCAGACGCATGCGCGCGGCCTGCTCGGTGCGCTGCGGCTCGCCATTGCCGAGGGCCGCATAAGCTTCCCTCAAATCGACACGGCGCGCGGGTTCGGCCACGTGCATCGGTTCCTCCTCGATCGCAGCCGTGCGCGCGCACGGCTGCGGCATTGACGATGATCAGAACTTGACGGTGATGCGGCCCCAGTAATAGCGGCCGATCGTGTCGAACGTCGCCACGTCCGTGTTCGAGTTCAGCACGTTGTTCTGGTAGAGGATCGGCGGCGTGCGATCGGCCACGTTGTCGACGCCGACTTCGATGCGCGTGTTGATCGGCTCGATGTTGTAGCCCGCTGTCAGGTTCAGATACGTGTTCGAGCCATAGTGCAGCTCGACGTTCGGCACGAACTGATCGGCGGAAGGACCGGTGCCGTCGGCCCAGCCGACTGCGAACGGGCCGATGTACTTCGCGGTGACGCTCGCATCGAAGCTGCCGTAGTTCCAGTCGACGCCCGCCAGTGCACGCCAGCGTGCGATGTTGCCGAACTGGTTGTTGTAGTGTCCGGCGACGCTGATCACTGCCGGCGGCCCGGCGCCCGCGTTCTGGTCGTTGTCGTATTGCGCGATATAGGTGCTCTGGAAGTTCAGCCGGAACTTGCCGAACGGTGTTTCCGGCAGGCGATAGTGGAACGCGAAGTCGACGCCCTTGGTGTCGAGACGGCCGAGGTTGACCGTCGGCTGGTTGATGAAGCGCAGGTTGCCTGCCTGCACTCCGCTGTCGCGCCGGTGGATCAAGCTGCAGAACGGACTCGGATTCGCCGCGGCCGAGTTGTAGCAGAGATTCAGGATTGTCTGCGCCGTGATGCCGATAATCAGATTGTTGAGATAGATGCGCCACAGGTCTGCGCTCACCGACAGACCCTCGAGCCAGGTGGGATCGTAGACGACACCGAAGTCGAACGACTTGCCGAACTCCGGCTTCAGCTTGATGCCGGCCGGCACGCCGCCGGTGGTGACGCCGGTGGTCTGGCCGAGGCCGTCACCCTGGAAGTTGCCATCGAGCGGCACGCCGGCGCAGGCCGGATTCGGCGTGGTCTGGCCGATGCACGGATCGGCGATCGCAGGCGCCGAACCGGTCGCTCCCGCATACAGCTCGGCCAAGGTCGGCGCACGGAAAACCTTCGACACGGTGCCGCGCAGCAGCAGGTCGTCGATCGGACGCCATTCCAGTGCCACCTTCCAATTACTGGTGTTGCCGACCGTCGTGTACTTCGAATAACGGTCGCCCAGAGTCAGATTCAGCGAATGCACGAACGGGATGTCCTTCAGCAGCGGAACCAATGCCTCGGCGTAGAGTTCCTTCACGGTGAAACCGCCGACCGCCGGCGTACGGCAGATCTCCTGCGAGACGGAACAGGTGGCACCTTCGCCGCTAGTGATCGCGATGAAGTCGACGGCGAGGCGGGTGTATTCCTTGCGCTCGGTCGCACCCACCGCGAGATTGACCGCGCCGGCAGGCAACTGGAACAGTTCGCCATTCGCCTGCACATCGGCTTCGCGCTGGACATAGAGCGTGTTGTAGAACGGACCTGCCGCAACCGCGCGGAAAGCTGCGACCGTGGCCGGATCGCGGCTGTTGAAGATATTGATCGGCGTGCATCCGGCGATCACGTTGCCGGGTGTGCCGCAGACCACGCCGCCGGCGCCACCGTTCGCGGTTGGATCAAAGAACGAGGGGCCGAGCGCGTCCTGCAATCCCTTGTAGTAGATGTAGCCGTTGCGCTGGACGGTGTTGTTCGCGTGCCCATACGAATAGTTCGCCGACCACTGCCAGGTGCTTTCGCCAACGGTTCCCTTGAGGCCGACATTGGCCTGGTCGTTGGTGAATTCGAGCGCGTTGCTGCGTACGCCGACCGCGCTGAAGCGGGTCAGGAAATTGACCTCGTCGGCGCCGTTGCCGAAGCCGATACCGAACGGGTTGTAGTAGTTGTTGGCCGAGATGTGCACGTTGTCGACCGCCGCGTCGAACGGCACCGGAGCGCCTTGCGTGTTTGCCGACGACTTGTTGTGGAACGCCTCGAGGTACGCGGTGACGCTGTCGCTGAGCTTGTAATTGCCGACCATGAACAGCCCGGTTCGTTCCTGCGCGATCAGGTTGTAGTTGCCGATGCTCTGGAAGTTGAACGAATCGCCGGCAAAGGTGTAGCAGTGATAGTCACTCAGCGTGGTCGGACCGGCGGGAGTACCGGGGTTGAGCGAGACCGCGCCGCAGCCGAACTGATCAGCAAGATCCGGCGGCAACGTGACCTGTCCATTCGGGTTGCGCGCGGAGCCGCCGACACGCGGACCCGAGCGCAGATAGATCGCATGCGAGGAGAATTCGCGATTCGCCGCCGGTATCGAATCGAATTTCTCATAGTGGATGCCGGCTGTGATGCTGCCCTTGTCGCTGGTCTGGCCGAAGGTGAGATTGACGCCCTTGCGCGCGCCATCGTCGTGATCGGAAATGCCGTAGTCGGCGCTGAACTCGGCACCTTGATAGTCGCTGCGCAGAATCACGTTGACGACACCGGCGATGGCATCGGAGCCGTACACCGCCGACGCACCGTCGGCGAGCACTTCGATGCGCTCGACCAGGTTGATCGGGATCTGCGTGATGTCGGGTGCCGGGCCGGTCATTCGATGGCCGTTGATCAGCACCAATGTGCGCTGCGAACCGAGGCCACGCAACGAGATCGTCGCACCGCCGCCGCCGCCGTTGTTCACGCGCGGGTTGTCACCGGCCCCGGAAATCGACGGCAGATCCTGCAATACGTCGCCGATGTTGAGATGACCACTGCGGTCGATCTGAGCGCGGTCGATCGTGATGACAGGATTGGCCGTCTCAATATCGACGCGGCGGATATTCGAACCGGTTACCGTGATCGTTTCCAGACTCTGCGGCGGGCTCGATGGATCTTTCGCAACGTCCTGTGCAATGGCCGGCAGCGCGAGCATTCCGAGCGCGGCTGCGGTCGCCACGCGGGTGGCGCGCGAGCACCGTGTCAACCCTTCATCGGCAGTCAGCGCGCGTCGAATCGCCTGTCGTAGCAGCGTGTAACGCATGGGGTTTCTCCTTGTCTTCGGGGGATCACCCGCATCCGGTGTCAAGTCGCGGGTTGCTCGAACATTAGGAAAACGTGAACCCGTAGCCTTGTCCTATCCTTTCAGCAGTGGTTGCAGAAATTGATGAGCGGCTTTTCGTGCGAAGACCACTGCATCAGACCGCCACGCGCACGCGCGCGTGATGACTCGTCAAACCGCCGGCGGCACGCCCGGCTTCACGCAGATCGGTTGCGCTGAGTCCGAAGTGGCGCTTGAACGAACGTGCGAAGGCGCAGCGATTCTCGAAGCCGCTGGCGCGTGCGATCTCGGTGATCGCCATCGCGCTGTCGTCGAGCAGGCGGCGCGCGCGCTCGAGGCGTTGTTCGACCAGCACCGCATGCGGCGTCTCGCCGTAGACGGCGCTGAAGGCGCGGATGAAATGGCAGGACGAATAACTCGCCATGCGTGCGAATCCGGCGATGTCCAGATCGAGGTGGCAGCACGAGGTCATGTAGTTGCGCACGCGTTGCAAGCGCAGGAAGACACTGCGCCGCTGCGCCAGCGTGCGTCCGGCGCAGCGTTCGATCAGTGGCGCGAACCCGGATTGCAGCTCGGCGATGCGCAGCGCGAGCATCAGCAAAGCCAGGTCCGCGTTCGGATCGACGTGCGAGCCGAGCGTCGTGCGGGCGACGTCGACGCCGGCTCGGCGGACCCCGGCATCTGCAGCGTGCAAGGCAGGCAGCAGCAACGGGTCGGCGGCGCATGGGTCGCTTTCGATCAGGCCGCGCCACGCGGCGGCGGAGGCAAGTACGGCGATCCATAGCGCCGAACCACGACCGATCGCCTGAAAGCGCTGACCGCCTTCGGCCACCCACAGCTGTCCACGCGGCAGCATGCGCGTGCTCTCGCCATCGGCGATCTGCAGGCGGCCACGCAGCGGTATCAGGATCGTCGCCGCTCGCGCGCGGCACTGCAGGACGCAGCCACGGCCGCGCCCGAGGATGACCTGTGCAACGGCTGCTTCGTGACGTCCGCCGCTGTCACCGTTGTTCCAGTCCAGTCTGCCACCGTTCGCCAGTCGTTCGCATTCGATGCGCATCGGGTTCTCTCGCCATCCGGGGAACTGGCGATTGAAGGTGCCGAGGTCACGATGGCGAGTCAGGAACAGTTGCCGAAATATCCGCGAACACGCGCTTCGTCGGCACGAAGACCCTCCGAACGACGCGATCTGCGCACGCTTCGGCGCGCGCAGTGGTCGGCCATTGCGCGACGGTGTTGCATAGATCGATGTTTCGTCCTGCGGACGGGGATGCGCCGCTGCAGCGGCGGCGGGCCGACGCACGAACGCGTGTCAGGCGAAACCCTGCTCAGTCGCGCTGGATACGCGACAGGTTGATCGCGCCGACGTCGGTATCTTCGGCCAGCGAGCGTGTCACCACGATGCTGCGACCATCATGTGCGACGGCGAAATTCATGTCGGCCAGCGACCCGGTAATCTTCGCGATCTCGCGTTCGCTGCCGTTGCGCGGATCGAGCAGACGCAACTCGCTCGCACCGGTCGCCTGCAGTGCGACGTAGTAGACCTGACCGCCGAGCACGCGCCAGCCATCCAGGTGCGCCGGACGCACCACGGACGTCAGCAGGCTTTCGCTGCCGCTGTGCGGGTCCAGGCGGAACAGTCCGGCGGTCGAGATGCGGCTGAAATAGAGCGCATCTGCGCCGGTATCGACGCGCGCCACGTCATGTGCGAGCACGCGCCGAGCCGATTCGCGGCCGTCGACCGTATGGATTTCGACCAGCTCGGTTCGTCCATCCGCCACATTGACGACGGCGACGAAGTCGTCCGGTCGGGTTCCATAGCTGCCTGCGCGCACGTCGTCGCTGGCCGCCGTCAATACTCGTTGGGTGCGCGAAGCGATATCGACTTCGACCAGACGTCCTCCGGCTGTACCGCGCACGGTGACCAGCAGACGCAGACCATCGGCGCGCCACGCCGGGTAGCACAAATTCGACGCGCCGGCGATCGCGAACGGCCACGTCTCGCCGGACGCCGCTTCGTGCAACCACAACTGCTGCGTACCGGCGCGGTCGGATATGAAAGCCAGGTCATCGCCCACCGGCGACAGCACCGGCATGCTGTCGCTACCGGTCGATGGCACGATGTCCACGGATGCCGCGCGCGAGTCGGTCTGGATTTGCAACAGCTGCATGCGCACGCGCGGAACTTCATAGACGACCGCATCGCTGGCGCGCGCTGCGCTCGGAAATTCGGCCGGCGCGACGCCGAGCGCTTCGACATGACCGTCGGCGACATCGACGGTATACAAGGCGGGCTCGCCAGCCTGTCCCGACGAGAAAACCAGCGCACTGCCTTCGCGTGTCCAGTCGTAGCCGCGAATTCGACTGGCGATGTGGGTCAACTGCCTGACGCTGCCGCCGGCAGCCGCGGTAACGAACAAATCGCTGTAGGGATTGGCGCCGCGGCGGAATGCGATCCATGCGCCGTCCGGCGAAGTGCGGGCATCCAGATCGGTATCGGTCGGCGCGTGTTGATACGCAAAGGGCTGCGATTCGCTGCCGTCGAGCGGTATGCGCATGATCGCCAGATCCGCCTTGCCGGCGCCGGAGGGTGTCGTGATGAGCAGATGGCTCGCATCCGGCGCCCACGAAAAAGGCAGGACCAGACCGCCATAGCAGCTGTCGAGCAGGCGTTCGGCTCCGCCCAGCGCGGGAACGGCGATGATCTTGCAGCCTTCGTCCTTGAACCGCATGAACGCGATCGAAGCGCCATCCGGCGACCACACCGGATACAGCTCCGCACCGGCCTCCGCCGAAGTCAGACGCACCGTGCGCGACTGCTGCATCGAGCGTTGCACGATGCGTTGCTGGTGCTCCGCCGAATTGCCGATCGAGTAAGCGATGCGCGAGCCATCCGGCGAGATGGACGGAAAGTTCTCCGGTCCCGGCTCGGTCGTCACCATGCGCCGTTCGCTTACCTGCCAGCGCTTACCCGCGGTTGCGCCGTCGTGCCGTATGCGCAACACCGCGAACAGCACGATCGCAGCGACCACCAGCAAGCCCGCCGCGACCGCCCAGGCAGGCTGCATCCACGGCGACACCGATGCTGGCAGCGCGCTCGATTCGCACAGTTCAGGCGCGAGCTGCGCCGGCAGTTCATCGACGAATCGTGCTGCAGCAATCAGCCGGTAACCGAGCCGAGGCAGCGTTTCGATGAAGCGTGGCGCGTGCAGATCATCACTAAGACAGCGCCGCAGGTCGGCGATCGCCTGCGTCAGAACGTCAGGCGTCGGGCAGGTTCCTTTCCACACCTCGTCCAGCAGTTCATCGCGACTGAGCGTACGACCGCTGTGGTCGGCCAGCTGCAGCAGTACGGCTGCAGCTTTCGGCGTGAGCCGTGTCCGTTCGGGCGTCGTCAGCAGGCGCAGCGTGTCGACTTCGAGCACGTGCGCACCGACCATCAGGTAGCGCGCGCGCCGTGCCCGTTCCGGCTTGGCCGACGTCGTTCTCGAAGAGACATCACCGATCAGCATGCCAATTCCGCCACAGGCAACCAGGATGACGCCTGACTCCTGCAATTGCCCCGGCACATTGCGAACGCGAATCGCGCCGCATTCGCCCTTGCGCAACAGCGGTCACACGAACCGCAAGAATCCGCAACGAATCTTGCCGGATTTGGATATCGATCCACCTGCCCACGCGGAGCCCAAGCGACGAAGCGTGGTTGCTAGGCGCCAGAGCGATGTCCACATGCAGGATCTCTACGCGCGCGACGACGTTGATCGATGGCGGAAACAACTCGCTTCCTGGACGTCTGGATGTCCGAGTGCCGATTGCAGCAGCGAACCGCGACGCCACTGAAGGTGCCGTAACTTTCAGGCTGGATCCAGTCGACGGCGACGGGAAGCCGGCCATTGCGGCAGCGACCGTCGAGGTTCGTACGCGCCCATCCGTTCGCAGGTGGATGCCGGTCGAGCAGCAGACTTTCGCGCATACCCTTACAATCCCGCTTCCTTCAGCCTTCCGCGCGGATAGATCCCGCGGTCCCACTGCGGAGACTCCGTATGCAACGCTGGCTCAAATTGCCCGATGGGCGCTTCATCGATGCGGCCCGCGTCGTCTATATCGGCAAGGTGGAAACCTTCACGCGTGTCGACGAGGACGGCAACGACCTAGGCGTCGGCTACTCGGTCAACCTCGGTACCGACTTCCCGCGCGACAGCCAGCTTTCGGTGATTGGCAGCAAGGATGAGGTGTTCACGCTGCTGCGTGGCATTCTCGGCGGCAACGCCGTCGAAGCGCCCAAGACCTAACCGCGCCGGGCGGCGATCGCCTCGATGTGCCGGTAGCTACGCCACGCGGCAAAGCCGAGCAGGGTTGCCACACCGGCACCGAGGGCGAGCTTCCAGGCGCTGTCCGACAGCAGCGGCGACAGCACGCCAGCGATGATCGCGCTGAGCACGAGGCTGGTGAACGCCTGCACGGACGAGACGGCGCCGCGGTGATGTGGGAAGCGGTCGAGCAGCAGCAGGGTCAAGGTCGGCATGCTGACGCCGATACCGATTGAATGAATGCCGATCGGCAGCACCGACCACGGCAACGTCGGCCGTGGAAACACGAAAGTCAGTGCCAGGTTCAGTGCCGTGGCCGACAGCATGATCGTGTAGCCGAGTCGCACGGTCGCTGCCGCGGTCAGGCGCCCGGCGACGCGGCCGGACAGGAACGCGCCCAGCATCAAGCCGCTGATCGCCGGGATGAACAGCCAGGCGAAGTGCTGCGCATCGAGTTTGAGCAGGCCGAGCACGAACGCGGGCGCTGATGAGATATAGATCCACAGCGCGTTGAAGTTCAGCGTGCCGGCCAGCGCCAGCGGCAGGAAGGCGCGGTCGGCAGCAATCAGCCGATAGGTCGCGCCGAGTTCGTGCAGCGACAGTTGCGTGCGGCGCTCATGCGGATGCGTCTCGGGCAGCCACGCAAAACAGGCCGCGCACAGCAGCACGGCGAACGCGGCCAACAGCCAGAAGATCATCGGCCAATGTGCGAACGCGACGACCCAGCCGCCGACAATCGGGGCGATCGCCGGCGCGATGCCGAAGATCATCGACACGGTCGACATCAGGCGCTGCGCTTCGACGCCATCGAAGCAGTCGCGAATGATCGCGCGGCCGACGATCAGTCCGGCGCCGGCCGAGATGCCCTGCAACGCGCGGAACGCGAGCAGCGCTTCTATCGAACCGGACAAGGCGCAGCCGATCGAGGCGAGCGTGAACACCATGACGCCGGCGAGGATCACGCGGCGGCGTCCGAGCCCATCCGACAACGGTCCGTGCAGCAGGGACATCAGCGCATAGGCAATCAGGTAGACGCTGACCGTCTGCTGCATCGCGAATGGGCTCGCATGCAGTTCGGCCGCGATCGTCGGAAACGCCGGAAAGATCGTGTCGATCGAGAACGGGCCGAACATCGCCAGTGCGGCGAGCATTGGCGCCAGCAAGCGGCGGCGCGGAACAGCAGGCAGGGTCATCGGGTTTCGGGCATCGTCGTGTCGCGCGCGGCGGCCATGCCGGCCGATGGCACGCCCTTCGCCAGGATAGCGCGCCTCCTTGTCGATCGCGTCCCGATGGGTGGCGCTGCGCTCGCGACGCTTGCGCCCACGCGTTTGGGCGACGCAGCGATCTTCGCGAGTCCGTCGGTCAGGAAATGTCGCCCGCGCGGGACAGCGGCGCTTCCATTTCGACGGCGGCCTGTGCCACCTGAGCCGCGCCACCATTGAAGTGTGCAGCCACGAAATGTCCGACCGCGACGGCGACCACGCAGAGCACGATCGAGGCGCCGATATTGAGCGCTGCGCGGACGAGCGAGCCGTTGCGCAGGAGATCGAGCGTTTGCAGGCTGAAGGACGAGAAGGTCGTGTAGCCGCCACAGAAACCGACCATGACGAACAGCCTGAGATTTTCCGAGGCCGGATAGCGGCCTTGCGCCAGCGTCAACGTTCCAAACAGCCCGATCAGCAAAGAGCCGGTGACGTTGATGCCGATGGTGCCCCACGGCAGGTCGCGACTGATCGGCATCGCCAGCACCGAAATCACATAACGCGCGAGGGTGCCGATGGCACCTCCGAGCATGACCAGCAGACACGTGGTGAAGGACATGTGCGCTCCTCAAGGTCAGAGGCGGACATAAAAAAACCGCCGTTGCGGCGGGTGGGTATGAACATACCTCCACCGCCTTGTCGTTGCGGTAGGAGTCATCAGCCTCAGCAAGGCGGTTGCGGGGAACTCCATCCCCTTCTCCACGGGAGCATCCTAGCGCGACTAGCGAATGTCAACTCCGGCGTCGCGCTGGCGCTACCTGCGTGCGCCCGCATGACCCAGCCGTAGTGTCGTCCGACGCGGCGCGCGGGTCGGCTGCGCGTGCGCGTCGATCAGGCAGTCGCCGTCTGCTGCGATCGCGCTTCGAATGCGTCGCAGCGACTGGTGCTGGAAAGATAGCGTCGATGCAAGCGACACAGGCCGTCCCCTGCACGCACCGAGGCATAGGCCGAGCCCATTACGACAAGGCCGGCGATCTCGCTTTCGAGCGTACGCGCGTCGTCGTCGAAATGACGGCAGCCGCCGCAACGTGCCGATAGCGATTCACTCATGGGGTCGGCTGTCCGAGGCAGCGCCAGAACTCGGCGAAGACGATCGTCGACAGGACGAAGCCGAGGATCAGGTTGACCACGACGCCGCTGGTGAACGCGTAGAACGGCTTTGCGCCCGCCGCGGCGAGATCCCGCAGCCGCGTCGCCAGGCCGATGCTGAGGAAGCAGAACGTGAAGGCCCAGGTACGCAGGCCCTGCAGCGGACCGACCAGGTCCGGTGTCACCACCTTCTTGAATTGATCGTAGCTGTAGCCGCGCGCGACCAGGGTGATGATCGCCGAAGCGATGAAGAAGCCGATCACGAACTTCGGGAAGCGTCGCCAGATCTCGCCGCCATCGACGCGCGAGTCGACGCCGGTGCGTTCCCAACGCGTCGTCGCCAGGATCGACAGCACCAGCGCCCATACGCCGATCCATACATCGCGCCCGATCACCTTCATCAGCGTGAACGCCTGTACCGAGGCTTCGGCCGTGCCGGCAATGCCGGGCTGGCCGGCAAAACCGCCGTAGGTCTGCGCCGCGGCAAAGCCGGCGGCATCGGCGAATTCCGATGTGCCGATCCAGGCGCCGGCGACGCCGGTCGGCAAGCCGAGCGCCTTCGACACCAGCGGCAGCACGAAGATCATCACGATCGCCCACAGGATCACCAGCGTGATCGCGATCGGCGCGTCCTCCTTCTTCGCGCCGACTGCGCCGGCAACCGCGATCGCACCGGAAACGCCGCAGACCGCGCCGCCGGCACCGAGCGTCGCGGCGAGGCGCCGATCGAGGCCCAGCCGCACCGCGACGAAATAGATCGTGCCGAAGGTGGCCAGTGAAACGATTGCCGCCTGCACGATCGCAACCGGACCGGCCCACAGGATCAGCGTGAACGGCAGGCCCGCGCCGAGCAGGACGATGCCGGTCTTCACATAGAATTCGACGCGCAAGCCGCTCTTCAACCACGCCGGCACGCCGACCGTGTTCGCGATCAACAGGCCGAGCAGCAGCGCGACCAGCGGCGGCTCGAGGTTGTAGCGCGTCGACTGCTCCCATACACCGATCGAGTACACCAGCAGGGAACCGGCGAAGACCGCCGCGAATGCGGGCACGAACTGACGCAGCGAAATGCCGAGCGCGCGCACACCGAGGCCAAACAGCGCGAGCCAGAGGACGAACAACGCGAGATAACGTGGCGCGTTCGTCGCCAACTGGGTGCCGAGCTCGGCCAGCGTGCTCCACTTCTGCGGCGCGACCGCGATCCACTTAAGGCTCGATCCGCCGACAAAAGCGAACACGGCGACGATGACCAGGCCGAGCCCGATCCACACCGCCCACCAGTCCTCTTTCGCGAACAGTTCGCGCCAGAACGAGGGCGGCGCGTCCGGCCGCGTGGTCGTTGCGGGGATCGTCGACATGCTGATTTCCTCGGAAGCCGGGCGGCGCCATGGCGCAGGATGGCCGGATCGTACGCCGCCCTGGCGGCGCTTCAAGGTCGCACTTGTTATATCTTTATACCCGCTTCGGCGCGCGCCGGGGAACTCGCTGAATCCGTTATGCTTGAGCGGTCCCGAGCCCCTTGCAGCGGCCATGCCCTCTTCGCGCGCGCGCATCCGAATCGCATCTCTGCTCGACGTCGCAGGGGTGCGCATCGACGGAGCCGCGGCCAGCGACCTCCAGGTGCATGACGATCGCCTCTACTCGCGCATACTCGCGCACGGTTCGCTCGGTCTCGGCGAGGCGTACATGGATGGCTGGTGGGATGCCGAAGACCTCGATGGCTTCCTGTTCCGTCTGCTTGACGCGCACCTCGACGAACGCGTCGGCGGCGCCGAGGACGCGTGGCTGTTCCTGAAGGCGCGCGTGGTCAATCTGCAACGCGGTCGGCGCGCCTACGAAGTCGGCGAACGCCACTACGATCTCGGCAACGACTTGTTCCAGGCGATGCTCGGCCAGCGCCTCGTCTACAGTTGTGGCTACTGGAACCAGGCCAGCACGCTCGACGCCGCGCAGGAAGCCAAGCTCGAACTGATCTTCGCCAAGCTCGGCCTCGAACCCGGCATGCGCGTGCTCGACATCGGCTGCGGCTGGGGCGAGGCATTGAAACTCGCGGCGCAGCGTCATGGCGTGTCCGGTGTCGGAGTCACCATCTCGCAGGAACAGGCCGAGTACGCACGCGAGATCTGCAGCGGCCTGCCGATCGAGATCCGCCTGACCGACTACCGCGAACTGCAGGAGCGCTTCGATCGCGTGTTCTCGATCGGCATGTTCGAGCACGTCGGCGTGAAGAACTATCGTGAGTATTTTGAAGTCGCGCGCCGCAGCACCGCCGACGGCGGCCTGTTCCTGCTGCATTCGATCGGCTCGAACATCTCGTCGAACCATACCGATCCGTGGATCGCGAAATACATCTTCCCCAATTCGATGATCCCGTCGGCCGAACAGATCGCGACGGCGAGCGAAGGCCTGTTCGTGACCGAGGACTGGCACAACTTCGGCGCCGACTACGACCGTACGCTGATGGCCTGGCGCGACAATTTCGACGCCGGCTGGCCGCTGCTCGCCGAAAAATACGGCGAGCGCTTCCGTCGCATGTGGCGGTTCTACCTGTCCGCCTCGGCCGCCGTGTTCCGCACGCGCCGCAATCAGTTGTGGCAGCTGGTGCTGAGTCCGCGCGGCGTGCGCGACGGCTATCGCGCACCGCGCTGAGCGGCATTGTTGCCGCGTCGAGACGGCCGTGCCTGCAGCGAATGCTTCAGTGTCGCGGTCCGCCGACGAGGCCTCAATTACAGATGTGGTTGGAAGCCGTCCCGAAACAACGCGTCGCGTGTGCGACGATGGTCGTCACCCCGAATGACGGCGCGGGCGTCGGCCGCGCCGCGATCCGCGAGCACGGCGCGCGGCTGCACCGAACTGACCAACGACTCCGCGTGACTCCCCCAGGCGTTGGCGGAGCCGCCGCCATCGGAAGTCACATGACGGGTCGACATCGGAATATCGGCGCTTGCGATGTCGATAGCGCATGTGGCGAACGTCAGTGTCATCGCCGCGCAGCGGCGTCGCAGCACGCTGCCGGTTCTTCGGTGTACGGTCATGAAAGTCCCCAGCGGCGCGGTCCCGCAGCGCGGCTGCACTGCCCATCCGAACCGCCAACGTACGTTAGCCAGCACGGCCATGCCGCGCCAATCAAACTTGTGGATCGGGCGATACCCCTGCGTTATCGCGATAACCTGCGCTTATCGCGCGATAACACGGGGTTATACTGCCGCCGGGGAGCGCTGGGGGAACGCACGTGAGCACACGCCTGTCGTCCGCGCAAATCGAGTCGTTCATGGTGCTCGCACGCGAGCTCAATTTCTCGCGTGCGGCCGAATTGCTGCACGTCAGCCAGCCAGGCCTGACCAAACGCATCCAGAATCTCGAGGAGACCCTCGGCCACGCGCTGTTCGTACGCCTGCGCGGCGGCCTCGAGCTGACCGAGTCGGGCCGCATCCTGCAACGCCACAGCGCCTCGGTCGAGCACCAGGAACACGAACTGCTCGACAGCCTGATCGGCGGCAGCTCCGGTATTTCTGGATTTTTTCGCCTCGTATCTTTTTCCTCCTGTCTCCGCTCGGTGCTGGTGCCGGCGATTGGAAGCCTGCTGCGTGCCCATCCGCGGTTGTCCTGCCAGCTGATCAAGGGCGAGGTGCACGACCTGCACGACCGACTGATCGAGGGAGCCGTCGATTTCAGCGTATCGCTCTCCGAGTGCGAGCGCATGGGCATCGAGAACCTGCGCCTCGGCGTCGAACACAATGTGCTGATCGAATCGTCCCGCTACGGCGGTCGTGAAGACTGCTACGTCGATCATGACCCGCGCGACAACTTCACCGAGCGCTTCTTCCTGATCCAGACCGGGGCAACGGTGCCGAAGATGCTGCGCGCGTATTTCGACGATATCTATGGTCTCATCGATGCAGTATCCGAAGGTGTCGGTCGTGCCGTCGTGCCGGCGCATCTGATCCGCCCCGAACACGCCGTGCGCATGGTGCCGGGTTTCCGACCCTACGAAGTTCCTGTGTTCCTGAACTATCACTCGCAGCCCTACTACACCAAGCTGCAGCGAGCCGTCATCGATACCTTGCAGCGCGAATGCAGCCGCCACTACGAGAGCTATCGGTTGCACGGCTACGCCATCGGTGATGACGCGCTCGACGCAGCCCAACCTCGCGGCCGCAAGAAGCCGACCTGAGCCGCGGGCCTGCGTGTGAATCCAGCGGGGTCTGCAGCCCGATAATCGCCGCCGTCTGGGCAGTTTGCTGCCGGTACACGTGGGTGAATCCACTCTTGTGACGCATCTCGTGGCACGCGGAGAATGCAACGCGTTGCACACGGCGGCGGACGATCGAACGCCGCCGCGTTGCACCCTTCGCAGCACTCGCACACGCCATGCCGTGTTCCGAAGCGGGAGCCAGAACGATAGTCGATCTCACCGAAATCACCGCACTTTCCTCGGAGTAGCTCCATGCGAACACCTATGAAAAGAACTTGGCCGATCTGGCTGCTGCTGTTCGGCGCGACCGCGGCCTGGGCCACTCCGCATACCGTGATCGTCGGCGGGTCCACCAGCGATGGCGGGTACGGCAATACGGCGGTTCTGATGTTCAATCCCCCAACGCTGACGATCGCGGTCGGCGACACCGTGACGTTCACGAATGCCGGCGGTGGTCACAATGTGGATTCCGACGATGGCACGTCGTTCCGCTGCGCGAGCAACTGTGCCAATGATGGTCACGGCGGCAGCGGTGATCCTTCAGATAATCTGTGGAGCAGCACGATTACCTTCAATCAGGCCGGCACTTTCGGCTATCACTGCGACGTGCATGGCAGCATGGGCATGACCGGCAGCATCACCGTGACCGCCGCGACGCCGCCGGCAACCGTGCCGATCACAGGCGCCTTCAGCGGTGCCTGGTACGACCCGGCGCAATCCGGACACGGCATCATCATGGAGGTGCTGGGCGGAGCGACACCGGCAGACAATCTGCTGGCCGCCTACTGGTTCACATTCACTCCGGACGGTACGCAGCAGGCCTGGTTCGGCGGGATCGGACCGATTGTCGGTGGCAGCGCCGTCGTTTCGGCCAACCAGACAACCGGCGGCCGCTGGATTCCCAATTTCGATCCGGCAACAATCGTCAACAATCCGTGGGGGACGCTGACGTTCTCGTTCACCGACTGCAATCACGGGCGCGTCGACTTCGCTTCGACCATCCCCGGCTATGCGAGCAACCATATGGACCTGGTCCGCTTGACCCAGCCGATCGGAGCAACCTGCCAGTAAGTCAATACAGGGATGTGCGCGCCTTGCGCGCATCCCTCTGTTCGTCGCGCTGATGTCGCATACGCGCGGCACCCCATCGAGAACTGACCGCAGCCGGCCTGCGACAAATGCCGCAGCGCATGCCGGCCGACTCGATCTATGGCTGTCGGTGCCGACTGCGCCTGCGCAGACCGTCATTGCTGCGTGCGCATCGATGCCCGAGGCATCCCGCGCTGCATCTTCGCGACGTTGCCTTGCGCTCAAGCCGCGCCCGCTGAGTCACTCGACCTGCGATCGCGCGCCAGCAACGGCGTGAGCGCGTCGTTGCGGGAAGCGCAAGACTCAATCGCGCCGCGCAATTGCGGCACAATGCGCGTTTGGCGCCTGCCTCGCCGGGCGCCTCCACGTTCCCCGATCGGCGCATGAACATCCAATCCAACTACGAACAGATCCCGCTCAAGGACTATGCCGAGCGCGCCTACCTCGACTACTCGATGTACGTGGTACTCGAACGTGCCCTGC